>NZ_CP054492.1:608390-912585 GCF_015265455.1 Candidatus Sulfurimonas baltica
CTTTGCAAATGGAAGCAAGGAGTTAGCAAAAGAGTTTATGGAAGTACATTTTGATGGAAAAAGTATCCTTATGGATGACTATGAAACACTTACAGGATGTAGTGTAAAAGTTGCTGAAATCAAAGATGAGATAAGCCAAAAAGGTCAATTAGAAGAGTTAGAAGTACTTTATGAGACTATCAAAGGTAACAAAAAAGAATGGCCAATAGAGCTGTGGGATATGATACAAACTACTGAGACTACATTGATTATATGAAAAAACTCATCAAAAATAACAAGTATTTAGAAAATATCGCCAGAAAGATATATTCTTTTATTCCATACGATAAGAGAAAACTTGATAAATATTTTTATGAGTTTACTACATTACTTAAAGAAAGTGAAAAAAAATCTCTTGAGGAAGTAAAAGCGTATCAATTCAAAAAGTTAAAAGAGATGGTTGATATCGCTTATTATCATACGGGTTTTTATAAAAAATATATACATGGAGAGCTTTATAAATGAAATACATATTTAAAAAAGATACTATTTATCACTTTGGATATTTGGCAGGAATCCCTTATTTTAATTCAACTATATTAAACGAACACGGAGTTAAAAGCATTAGCATCGCACCATATATATTTGACAATCTTGGAGAAGAAGGAAAAGTCTCAAAAAGAAATCTACCCACAAATAAATCTATATACAATACAGAAGATAATAAAATTATTAAAATTTTAAAAGTGTTTTTTTGCATACTTAAAATAATTCCAAAAGCAAAATTAATACATTTTTATGGCAATAGTCTTTTGCCAATGAATATTGATTTATTTATATTTAAGATATTTCGCATTCCAATGATTATAACTTGGGGTGGAACTGATATTAGAGTCATTTCAATAGCTAGAAAAAATAATCCGTATTTTTATTTAGAAAATAATTTAGATTATGATTTAAAAAAAATAAAACTAATAAAAAGAATATCAAATTATGTAGACTATGTGGCAACTGACCCAGAACTTGCTTTGTATTGTGAGCCTTATTTTAAGAACATATTTATTAATAAGCAACCATGCTCATATTATTTAAATAAAGAAAATGTTTTTTTATTTAGTAAAAATAAAAAAGACATTAAATTCTTGCATATTCCTACCAGAGAAAATTTGAAAGGGACTCAGTACTTTGTTGAAGCGTTAGAAAAATTGAAAAATGAAGGCTATTTATTTGATTTTGAACTTTTGAAACCAGAATTATCTCAAATTGAGATGAAGCAAAAAATATTTGAGTGCGACATTTATTTAGATGAATTAAGATGTGGTTCATATGGAATGACCGCTGTTGAAGCAATTGGATTAGGCAAGCCGACATTAACTTTTATTAGAGAAGATCTCATAAGCAGATTTCCTAAAGAATTACCTTTTGTAAATTCAAATCCAGATAATGTATATGATAATATTAAATGGTTGCTAGACAATAAAGAAAAAATAGAAGAAATTTCTATTGCGAGTAGAGAATATGCAGTGAAATATCACTCGAATGATGCAATTTACAATGAGTTACTAAAATTTTATACAGAAATGGGAGTAAATTTTTGATTAAAAAAATCTTATCAGACAGCTTCTTATATACTTTAGCAAATCTACTTACCAAAGGTATTGGATTTATAATGATACCTATCTATACGGCATACTTCTCTACTGGAGAGTATGGTGTTATAGATTTACTTATTGTTACTGGTTCAATTTTATCTATTATTATAGGATTAGAAATACATCAAGCAGTTGCTAGATTTTTCCCAGAAGCTGACTCTGAACAGGATAAAAAAATAGTGGTATCTACTGCTCTTTGGAGTATCACTATTTTTTATTTTTTATTTTTATTTTTATCACTTCCTTTTATGGCTCAAATATCATCATTTGCTTTTAATACATTAGAATACAAAGATATTTTATTTGTAGCATTTTTATCATTTGGATTTAATTTTATTTATTATTTTTTTAGTAGTCAGTTAAAATGGCAATTAAAGTCTAAACAAAATGTCATTGTTAGTTTTGTTTATAGTTTGATTACAGCGATACTCACTTATGTGATGCTCAAGTTTTTTGATGGCGGCATCTCTTCCGTTTTTATAGCTCAGATTGTAGCAGCAATGGTCGGTATATTTTTGTCTTATTTGTACTCGAAAGAGTATTATGGTTTTATTTTAAATTTTGATAAGCTCAAAGAACTTGTAAAGTTTTCAATGCCACTCATATTTTCCACACTGATTGTGTATGCGATGCTTTATGTTGATAGAGTTATGATAAATAGCTATCTTTCCATGGAAGATGTTGGCCTTTATGGTATAGCATTTAGATTTGCATCAGTTACCACACTTTTAACAGTAGGGATACAAACAGCACTCACCCCTCTCATTTATAATAACTACAAAAATGGTGATACTCCAATTTCAATAGCTAAACTTTTTCATTATTTTATACTATTTGGTGTATTTTTTGTTGGATTTTTATTTATATTTTCAAAAGAGATTATTTTACTTTTTGCAAATGAAAATTATATAGATGCACATAGTGCTATTCCTTGGCTAGCTATTTCTATTATTTTTTCTGGAGTGATAAATTTTGTACCAGGCATATTTATCGCAAAAAAGACAAACTATATCTTATATATCAATATTTTTGCATTTACATTAAACTTGGGGGTGAATACCATTCTTATTCCAAATTACGGTATTTTAGGTGCTGCGTATGCTACAGCTTTTAGCAGTTTGGTATATTTTTTAGTATACTATTTTATAGGACAAAAGTATTATTACATCCCATTTATATGGACAAATTTAAATTTTAACAAAAAGGAAAAAACAGTATGAAGATAAATTTTATAGACCTGCAAGGTCAATATCAAAAGTATAAAGTAGAGATAGACAAAGAGATGCACGAAGTGCTTGATACTTCAGGATATATTATGGGTCCAAAAGTTGTAAAACTTGAAGAAAACTTAGCAAATTTTGTAGGTTGTAAACATGCAATAGCTTGTAGCAGTGGGACAGATGCTTTACTTTTGGCATTGATGGCATTAGATATAAAAGCAGGCGATGAAGTTATTACAACACCATTTACATTTATAGCAACTGCAGAAATGATTGCTTTTGTTGGTGCTACACCAGTGTTTGTTGATATTGATGAAAAAACTTACAATATAGACACATCTAAAATTGAAGCAGTAATTACTCCTAAAACAAAAGCAATTATGCCTGTATCTCTTTTTGGACAAATTGCAGATATGGATACGATAAATGCTATTGCAAAAAAACATAATCTAAAAGTAATAGAAGATGCAGCTCAAAGTTTTGGTGCTACTTATAAAGGAAAAAAATCTTGTAATTTATCTGATATTGGAACAACTTCATTTTTCCCTGCAAAACCACTAGGATGTTATGGAGATGGTGGTGCAATTTTTACAAATGATGATGAACTTGCGTCTAAAATGAGAATAATACTAAATCATGGACAAACACAAAGATATGTACATAGTTATGTAGGTATAAATGGAAGACTTGATGCGATACAAGCAGGTGTTTTAAATGTTAAATTAAAATATTTTGATAAAGAAATATCAGCAAGACAAAAAGTAGCAAAGAAATATAATGAAAATTTAAAGGACATATTAATTCCTTTTATTGAGGAAGAAAATTTATCAGTATGGGCTCAATATTGTATCAGAGTAAAAGATAGAGACGGCATGTTAAAAAAATGTGCTGACAAAGGCGTACCAACAGGTGTTTATTATCCTATTCCTTTACATTTACAAGAAGTCTTTCAATATTTGGGTTATAAAAATGGTGATTTCCCCATAACTGAAAAAGTTTCATTAGATATTATGGCACTTCCCATGTCTGCCTTTTTAACAAAAGAAGAACAAGATTTTATTATAGAGGCAATAAATGAATAACATATATATACATCCAACATCTAATGTTTCATCTGATGCTAAAATAGGTGAAGGTACAAAAATTTGGATAAACTCTCAAATAAGAGAAAAAAGTGAGATAGGAACTAATTGCATTATATCAAAAGATACATACATAGATACACATGTAAAAATTGGAAACAACTGTAAAATTCAAAATAGTGTATCAGTTTATCATGGAGTTACTATAGAAGATGATGTATTTGTAGGACCAAATGCATGTTTTACTAACGATAAAGTTCCTAGGGCTTTTGATTCAGAATGGGAAATAACGCCAACTTTTGTTAAAAAAGGCGTAAGTATAGGAGCAAATTCTACTATAGTATGTGGAATTACATTGGGAGAATATTGTATGGTAGCAGCGGGAAGTGTAGTTACTAAAGATGTTGCGCCATATAGTTTAGTGATGGGAAATCCTGCAAAGCATTATCGGTATGTAGACAAAATGGGGAATAAGATAGTAGGAAAGCCAAATGAATAATAAAATAATTAAAATAGGACTTCTCGGAGTTGGTAAAATGGGACAAAATCATCTTCGAAATTTACTAATGATGAAAGAAGTAGAAATTGGATTTATATACGATTTTGATAAAGATACATGTGAAAAATTATCGGCTCAATTTGGTGTAAAATCAAGTCAAAACTTAGATGAAGATTTACAAAAAATTGATGGTGTTATTATAGTAACACCTACATTTACACATACAGATTATATAAAACAAGTTTCAAAATATGTAAAAAATATCTTTGTAGAAAAACCACTTACTGACACACTTGAATCTAGTAAAGAAATTGTAAAACTTGCGAAAGATTTAAATTTGAATATTCAAGTAGGTTTTATAGAAAGATATAATTCAGCAGTAGTAGCACTTGAAAGAGTAATAAAAAATAGCAATCATATTATAAATATAGATTTTTCAAGAACAAATAAAGTAAGTAGTCGTATTACTGATGTAGATGTTATTATTGACCTTATGATACATGATATAGATTTAGCTCTTAGTATAAATGGAAAACCTAAAAAAGTTCAAGCACATGGGTATGTCAAAGATGGAATGGCTGAATATGCACGAGCTATTATAACTCACGAAAATGGAAGTTTTTCAAATGTAGTAGCAAGTAGAATTACAGAAAAAAGAATAAGACACATCAGTGCTACATGTGACGATATGTATATTGATTGTAACTTACTTAGTAAAGAGGTATTTGTAAATAAACAATCAATAGAACAATATCTTGATAATGTATCTATCTCTTCAAAATCTGAAACAGTAGATGTAAGACCTCAAGAAGGATTACTTTTGGAGCTTATGGATTTTGTAAAAATTTGTCAAGGCGAAACTGTAAAAGTTCCAAATGAAGATGATGGACTTTTAGCTATTGAAGTAGCAAGTGAAATACAAAGACAAATAATGGAAGCTAAATAATGCGACAAAATATAAAAAATAGTATCATTTTAGTTACAGGTGGAGCAGGATTTATAGGTAGTCATCTTGTAGATAGACTTATAATAGAAGGTGCAAAAGAAGTTATAGTTATAGATAATATGTTTTTAGGTAGTGAAGATAATCTAAAAGATGCTATCTCAAAAGGTGCAATACTTTACAAAGATGATATTGAAATCACAAGTTCATTAGATTATATTTTTGAAAAGCATAATATTGACATCGTTTTTAATTGTGCAACTAAAGCACTAAATTACTCTTTTGTAAATCCTAAAAATGCATTTGATACAAATGTAAACGGTGTATTAAATATACTTGAACACCAAAGAAAAGGTGATTTTAAAACATTGGTTCATTTTTCTACATCTGAAGTTTATGGTACGGCTGTATATGAACCTATGGATGAAAAACATCCTATCAACCCAACTACAACTTATGCAGCAGGTAAAGCAGCAGCAGATATAGCCATAAATAGTTGGGTAAATATGTTTGATTTGGATGCATTTGTAGTAAGACCATTTAATAACTACGGACCAAGACAAAACCATAAAGGTTACATGGCGGGGATCATACCTATTACAGCTTTTAGAATACTAAACGATATCAATCCCGAGATACATGGAACAGGACTACAAAGTAGAGATTTTATATATGTACTAGACACAGTTGATGCTATCATCAAGCTTTATTCAAAGATGGAAAAAGGCGATAGTGTAAATATCTCAACGGATGGTCAGTTTTCTATGAAAGACATAATCTCAAAGATAGTAAAGATTATGGACTATAAAGGTGAAGTTTTAAATAAACCAGCTCGTGGCGCAGATGTAGAGACGCACAATGCAAGTAATGAA
The DNA here is from genome assembly GCF_015265455.1 of Candidatus Sulfurimonas baltica. Taxonomy (NCBI): domain Bacteria; kingdom Pseudomonadati; phylum Campylobacterota; class Epsilonproteobacteria; order Campylobacterales; family Sulfurimonadaceae; genus Sulfurimonas; species Candidatus Sulfurimonas baltica. The sequence continues at coordinate 614,638 of NZ_CP054492.1, forward strand.
AAAGTAAAATCGATGATAGACTATCAGCTTACTTCATTTGAAGATGGACTTACAAAAACAATTAAATGGTATCAGGAAAATATATAATGATAAAACTAATAAAACCGTATATCACATTTGAAGAAGTTCAAGATGAATTTAAAGAGATTTTTGAAAGTGGTTGGTTTACTAAAGGCAAATTTGTAGAAGCATTTCGTGAAGAAATTAAATCTTACACAGGTGCTAAACATGCTTATTTAACAACATCAGCTACCACAGCACTTACTATGTCATTAAAAGCACTGGATATTAAAGCTGGTGATGAAGTGATTGTGTCTGATTTTTCATTTCCAGCGACTGCAAATGTTGTTGAAGATTTAGGTGCTATTCCTATCTTCGCAGATGTATCGCTTGATACTTTTAATATGTTACCAGAACAACTAGAAAGTAAAATCACATCAAAAACAAAAGCCGTAATTTTTGTAGATGCTTTAGGAAGCCCTATTGGAATACACGAGATTAAAAAGATTTGTCAAAAGCATAATATTCCGCTCATCGAAGATGGCGCATGTGCTATTGGTAGTAGTGAGTTTGGCGTTAGATGTGGAAATATAGCAGACATAACATGTTTTAGTTTCCATCCAAGAAAACTTCTTACAACTGGTGAAGGTGGAGCTATAACATTTAATGATGATAAATTTGTTGATTTTTTTGATATTAAGTTAAATCATGGTGCAAAAGTAGAAAATGGCAAATTTGATTTTGTGGATTATGGATATAACTACAGAGTTCCAGAACTTCAATGTGTGATGGGCATAAAACAACTCAAAAAGCTAGATGATATAGTTAGTTCAAGAAATATCATAAGAGATGAATATATAAAATCACTTGAGCCATTAGGATTTCAAGTACAAAAAGTATCTGATGATATTGTTTATAATGTTCAGTCATTAGTCTTTAAAGTTCCAGTAAATACATCTCGTGATGATTTAGTGAAATACTTAAAAGAAAATGGTGTCGAGACTACTATAGGAACATACTGCCTAAGTGGTACAACATACTATAAAAACAAATATAATAGCGTACAACCAGATGCGAAGTTTTTAGAAGAAAATACCATTACATTTCCTTGTTATGATGGTGTTGACATTGAGTATATTTTAGATAAAGTTAAAGATTATAAATGAATTTATTTGATTTAGAAACTCCCCCTGCTTTACGAGAGCAAATTTTAAAATATTTTGCAAGTTCTACAATGACAGATGTCGAAAGAGCAAGATTGTTTGGATTACCAGAAAATTGTAGAATGAGAGAGGGCGCAAAAATTATTTCACCTGAAAATTTAAAAATTGGAAAAAATGTTTGGATAGGTGAGAATGCTATCTTAGATGCATCTGGTGGATTAGAAATTGGGGACAATACTCAAATAGGGTTGGGTGTTTATATTTGGAGTCATGATAGTTATAAATCTGCAATAATGGGAATAAACACGAAGGAAAATAAAAAAGGCATTATTAGAAAAAAGACAACTATTGGCAAAAACTGCTTTATTGGTGGTCCTTCTGTCATTATGCCAGGTGTAAGTATACACGATAAGTGTGTAATATCTCCAATGAGTGTGGTATATGAAGATTTACCAGATAAAACTATCTACCAGCCTTATAAAACATTTTTTGATTTAAGAAATGAAGTCCAAAAGAAAGATTTAATTATTAAAGAAATGCAAAATGATTTAGAATTGATAAAACGAAATTTAGGAATCTGAGAAAAATGTCTAAAAATATTAAAACAAAACTTAAAATATGTTCACGGTGTATTTACGATGAAAGAGTTCCTTCTATTAAATTTGATAGCAATGGTGTTTGTAATTACTGTCATCAGCTTGAAAAATTAAAAGAAGATTATGGAACTGGTTCAGAAAAAGGCAATGAAAAGTTTGCAAAAATAATTGAGCAGATAAAAAAAGATGGTAAGGGCAAAAAATACGATTGTATCATAGGTGTAAGCGGTGGTACAGATTCATCTTATATGCTATATCTCACAAAAAAATGGGGACTTAGACCACTTGCAGTTCATTATGACAATACTTGGAATAGTGCCATTGCCACAGAAAATATACGAAAGGTTTTAACCGCGCTTGATATTGACCTTTATACACATGTAATCGACAATAAAGAATCAGATGATATATTTAGATCTTTTTTTTATGCTGATGTAGCAGGATTAGATGCAGCCACAGATTTAGCACTTGCCGAGGTAATGTATAGAGCTGCTTGGGAATATAAAGTGAAATATGTACTTGAAGGACATTCATTTATTGCAGAAGGAATTACACCAATGGGTAGTAATTATTTTGACGGTAAATTTATACAATCAATTCATAAAATGTTTGGTAGATTACCTATGAAAACATACCCCCTTATGACATTAACTCGATTTTTATTTTGGACTATTTTTGCAAGAATTCAAAAAATAAGACCATTTTGGTATATAGACTATAGTAAAGAAGAAGCAAGAGCTTTTTTAGAAAAAGAGTATGATTGGATATATTACGGCGGGCATCATTTAGAAAATAGAATTACATCTTATGCACATAGTATATACTTACCACAAAAATTCAATATGGACTTAAGAAACAATACTCTGGCTGCTCTTGTACGAAATGGGAAGATGAATAGAGAAGAAGCTTGGAAAGAGTATAACGAACCCCCTCATATAGAAAAAGATTTGGTGGAGTATTTTAAAAAAAGACTTGAACTTAGTGATGAAGAGTATGAAACTATAATGAAAAGAAAACCAAAGTCTTGGACGGAGTACCCAACTTACAAAAAGAGATTTGAATTACTTAGACCACTTTTTAAAGTTTTGGCACAAGCAAACCTAGTACCTATGAGTTTTTATCTTAAATATTGTTTCCCAATGAATAAGGATACTCAAAAATGATAACAATAATAGATTATGGTATGGGAAATTTAGGCTCTATAAAAAATATGTTTAAATACATAGGAGTAGAAGCAACAATTGAAAGTGATGTAGATAAAATAAAAAATGCTTCAAAGATACTATTACCAGGTGTTGGCTCATTTGATACTGCTATGAAAAAGATAAATGAGAGTGATTTAAAAGAAGTGTTAAATGAAAAAGCCATAAAAGAACAAGTTCCAGTGTTAGGTATTTGTCTCGGGATGCAACTTTTGACAAACTTAAGCGAAGAAGGTACATTGAGTGGACTAGGATGGATACCTGCAAAAACGGTGAGTTTTAAAGGTAGAATAGATAAAAAATATAGAGTTCCACATATGGGGTGGAATATAGTAAATAAATCAAATGAAAGTTTATTAACTGCTGGATTTGAAGAATTTGATGAGACAAGATTTTATTTTGTACATTCGTATTATGTAAAAGTTGCAGATGTAAAGAACTCCATTTTAACAACAGACTATGGTATAAAATTTGATAGTGCTATACAAAAAGACAATATCATGGGTGCGCAGTTTCACCCTGAAAAAAGTCATAAGTTTGGTATGAAACTTTTTGAAAACTTTGCAAGGATATAATGATGCTAAGAACTAGAATAATCCCATGCTTGCTGCTTAAAAATGAAAGTCTTGTAAAAACAGTGAAATTTAAAGAATATAACTATGTAGGTGATCCAGTAAATACGGTTAGAATATTTAATGAACTTGAAGTAGATGAGCTAATGTTTCTGGATATTTTTGCGTCAAAAGAGAATAGAAGTATTAATTTTAAAATACTTCAAGATATAGCAAATGAGTGTTTTATGCCACTTAGTTATGGTGGAAATATAACAAGTTTAGAAGATGCTAAGAGAATTTTTGAAATTGGATTTGAAAAGGTTGTGATTAATTCAAATGCTTTTGATAACTTAAAATTGATTGAAGAGATAGCTAAATACTTTGGAAATCAAAGTGTTGTTGGCTCTATAGATATTAAAAAAAGTTTTTTTGGTAGTCAGAAAATTTACTCTCATCATGGAAAGAAAAAACAAAATGTTGAGATAGTTGATTGGGCAAAACAGCTTGAGAATGCTGGAGTCGGTGAACTGCTTATTACTTCTATAGATAAAGAAGGAAGCTGGGATGGATATGATATCGAGCTCATCAAAAGTGTAACAGAAAATGTTCAAGTGCCAGTTATAGCAAATGGCGGATGTGGTCAAATAGAACATATAGGTGAAGTTGTAAAACAAGCAAATGCTTCAGCATGTGCAGTTGGTAGTATGGTTGTATATCAGAAAAAAGGGATGGGTGTGCTTGTAAACTTTCCTGATAGGAAAAAGTTGGAAGAGGCACTTAAATAATGAAAACAATATATCATTTTGGGAGTCTTGCAGGATGGCCTTATACTTTAGCAAAAGGCTTTAGAGATAAAGGATATGACTCTATAAATGTATTACCATCAAATAATGATGCTGGTGGTGTAACGAAAAGTAGAAAAGATAAAAAATCAAATAGGCAACTTCCTTATGATAAGGTAATTTATAACATAAATGATTCAAAGATTAAAAAGCTATTGAAAAGTTTTTTATTTGTTTTTGAAGTTATGAAAAAAGGAAGTGTAATCCACTATCATGGAGGTTCTATTTTACCAAGAGATTTAGATACTTATGTATTCAAATTATTTAAAATTCCAATGGTAAAAAGTTGGGGTGGTGGTGATGCTAGGATTATAAGTGAAGCTGCTAATTTAAACCCATATTTTTACAGATACGAAGAGCCACTAAAAGATAAAAGAATAAGAGCTATGCTAAAGCGATTGTCTGAAAATGGAGTAAAAATAGCTACTGATCCAGAGATGGCAACTTATTCAAGACCATATTTTGAAGAAATTTATACATTTAGAGCTCCGATGAGTTTTGATACTATTAAATGTATATATCCAGATGTAAATAATAAAAAACCTGTATTTTTACATATACCTACGCATCAGTTTGTAAAAGGAACTGTTCATATAAAAAATGCATTTACAAAGCTTGAAAAGGAAGGTTTAGAGTTTGAATTTAAATTTTTAGAACCAAACTTAACACAAGAACAAGTAAGAGATGAGATCTCAAAATGTGATGTATATGTAGACGAACTTAGAGTTGGAAGTTATGGTGTAACTGCGATGGAAGCTTTAGCTTCTGGAAAACCAACAATGACTTTTATTAGAGAAGATTTAGTGGATAAATTTCCATCTGAACTACCTTTTGTAAATACTAATCCAGATACCATATACAATAATTTAAAAGATTTAATAATAAATCCTGACAAAAGATATGAGATAGGTAAAAAAAGTCGTGAATATGTAGAAAATTATCATGATGTTGATGTTGTAGTTGATGATATGATAAAGCTTTATAGAGAACTAGGAGCTAAGATTTGAAAGTTAAGTCTATAAACTCATGCATCAATATTTATAGGGTTGATAGTGACTAAATTAAACCACTACATCAAAAAAATATTATCTATGTCAGCACAAGAATTGGTAAAAAAAGTTGTAAATAAGATAAATACAAAAGTAAAAGATAGTATCCAAAAATCAAAAGATTTAAATGGGAACACTCACATAGGTTCTGATGTACACCTTATACAAACTAGCTATATAGATGTAAAAGAGTTAGACACTTCAAATATAGATATAAAAGTAGCTATATATTTGTCACAGATGTATTGTGAACATAAATTTGATTTGCTTGGAAGTGGTTGGGTTGAAAATAGCTATGCTTCAGTGGCTCTTGGTGTTGAAGGCTATACGTATGATATGAACATGCCTGCTCCAAAAAGCATTAGTGCTGAGTATGAGCCAATAGACTGGCAAAAAGACTATAAAAGTGGCTATAGATGGAATGAAACTACTTGGTATAAAGATCAGAAAATCGGACATAAACTAGGAAGTGATATAAAAGTGCCGTGGGAATTAGCAAGGTTTCAGCACTTGCCACAACTTGCCATTTTTTCTATAGTTGATGAGAGTTTAAAAGAACAAAATATCAAAGAGTTTAAATATCAAATATTAGATTTCATAGTAAACAATCCTCCTCGCATGGGAGTAAATTGGGCATGTACTATGGATGTGGGAATAAGAGTTGCCAATATGCTTGTTGCATACGATATGTTTATGCAACTTGATTGTTTTGGGGTTTTAGATGATGAGTTTAAACAAACTTTCGCAAATAGTATTTATGGGCATGGCTTACATATTGTTGACAATTTAGAGTATAGTGAATTTGGAAGAAGCAATCATTATTTGAGTGACATATCTGGCTTATTATTTGTTTCAGCATACATGGAATCTAATGATGAGATAAATCAATGGTTAGCTTTTAGTATTCAAGAAGTAATTAATGAAATGGACTATGAGTTTTATGAAGATGGTGGAAACTTTGAGAGTTCTACTAGCTATCATAGACTTAGTGGCGAACTTATGGTTTATTGTACTGCTTTGATATTGGGACTCAAAGAAGAAAAAGTAAAAGCATTGCAAAACTATAGCATCAAAGGGTGGAAAGTCAAACCGAAGCTGTTGCCATTAGATAAACAAGAATTCAAAATTAATAATTCTATATCCAAAATTGAATTACAACAGTGGTACATCGATAGACTTTATAAAATAGGTAGATTTACTGTAGATATTACAAAGCAAAATGGAGATATACCACAGTTTGGAGATAATGATAGCGGTAGATTTTTTAGATTTAGTCCAAATGGAAAGTTTTTGACAAACAAAGAGGCAGTAGATAAATATCTTAATCTAAAAGGCTATGTAGAAAATGATGAACTTTTTTGGGATGAAAATATTTTAAACCATAGTACTTTTGTAAGTTGTTTTGGTGGAGCTTATGAAGATGCCATCTTTAACAATGATATGGCATTTGAAAAAAGTTTTATTAATGCTATAGCTGAACAAAAATTTGAACAAAAAGATATACCTTATAAAAATATTAAAAAAAATAGTTATAGTTTAGATGGTTTGAATCATGAAAATACTATAATTCATAATTCAAAATTAAATATTATAAATTCAAAATTAATAACTTACCCAGATAGTGGGATATTTATTTTTAAGGCAGATGATTTTTATTTGGCAGTTTGTGTTACCCCACTAGGACAAAAAAATAGCGGTGGTCATACACATAATGATAAATTAGGATATGAACTTTGGCTAGATGGAAAAGACATAGTAAAAGACCCAGGGACTTATCTCTATACACCTCTATCACATAGAAGAAATGAGTTTAGAAGTATAATAGCTCATAATGTGCCAATTGTAGAAAATATCGAGCAGAATAGTTGGAACCAGGGAAATATAGGACTTTTTTGCTTATTTAACGAATCAAAATGTTTTGTGAAAAATTTCGGAAGTAATTTTATAGAACTTGTTTTAGAATATAAAGATATAAAAATAGTTAGACGATTTGAAATTAATGAAAAAAAGGTACAAGTGATAGATAAGTGTAATAGAGTGTTTTATAAGAATAAATTTGGAATGTATTCAAATGGCTACGGGAAAGTGGAGAATGTATGAAAAAAATATTGATAGTGTCATATAACTTCTATCCTGAGATAAATCCTAGATCATTTAGAACATTTGAATTGGCAAAATCACTTTCAAAAATTGGGCATAGCGTTGATATCGTAATTCCTAAAATAGATTTTGATTATGCAGAAATAGAAAAAAAATTTAATTTTAAGATTCATTTAATTGATGCAGGTTTTTTTTTAAATCCTTCTCAAAAAAATATTAAAACTAAATTGTATGCCGAGAAGGAAAGTAAGCATTTAAATTTAAAAAAAATTATAAAGCTTATTTTAAATTGTATCTATCTAGGAGGAAGAAGCTTTGAATACGCATTTACTCTTTTTAGATTCTTGAAAAATTTGCCAAATTCTTATGATATGATTATTTCTATTAGCTTTCCGATAAGTGTACATCTTGGAACAAGATGGTATTTAAGTGGATTGCATAATAAACCATTATCTGTAGCAGATTCAGGAGATCCTTTTTCTTTTAATCCTGAAATTAAGCCGAAATGTTTTTATTTTAAAATATTAGAAAAATATATTTTAAAACCTTTTGATTATATTGCTATTCCGACATCAGAAGCACTTGGTTTATATAAGTTTTTTAAAAGTGAAGATAAAATTAAAATTATTCCTCAAAGTTTTGATTACAAAAGCGTTAAAATAAAATCTTATAAAAAAAATAAAATCCCTACTTTTGGCTATGCTGGTATATTTTATAAAAATATTAGAAATCCGAAAACATTATTTGATTTTTTGCTTACTTTAAAAAATGTAGAATTTAAATTTATTATTTTTACAAATACAGAAAGTAAAGATAATATGGAGCTTATTCTAAAATATAAGAGTATACTCGGAGATAAACTTGAAGTTCACCCTCTTCTTCCAAGAGAAGAATGTATTTATGAACTTAGTGGAATGGATTTTATTATCAATCAAGACAATATTAATTCAGAACAAAAACCAAGTAAAGTCATTGATTATATGGTAACCATGCGTCCTATTTTTAATTTTGACCAAAATCATTTTGACCAAAATAAATTATTGCAAATGTTTTGCAATAATAAATGCAATACTTTTAAAATTAACGATGAATATCATAAGAAGTTGAAAAAATTTGATTCAGTACATGTGGCAAATCTTTTTCTTAAACTACTATATAAAGATCTGGATTAATTATGAACACTCAATCCAGATCTTTAGCTCCTAAAAATAAAAAATATTCAGAGATTTTAAATACTACTATAATAATACCAATAACCTTTATTATAATAATTTTTTTGCCTTCTTTTCTTTATAAGTATGCAGAAGCATCGTCGATGCAGTTTGGCAATATGATGACGGTGCTTTTGTGCATTATAATTGCTACTAAATATAATAATAAATTATATTTAAAAAAAAACAATGCTTTTTATATTGTCTTATTTATATTTATTGTATTTACTATAAGCTTGATTTCATATATAGAAAATAGCAATTTTATTTTTTTTCGTTTTTACTTTACTTTTTTATATTTAATATTTTTTATAATAGGTGCATTTATGTTCTCTAGATTAATTACAAAGATAAATGAAAAAATATTTAATAAAACTATAGATTTTATTTTTTATATACTATTAATCGATGGGCTTTTTACCACATTTAAATATTATGTTAATGAAGGTAGTCGTTCATTGTTACTTTTCAATGAACCATCACACTATGCTTTGACTTTTTTGCCTATGCTATTATATCAATTATTAAAACATAGGGAAAACAAACCAAGATTATTTTTACTTGTTTCTTTATCATTATTAATAGTAATTATTTTAAAAAATTTGACACTATTTGTTGGGTTAATATTTGCTATGATAATAATTTATAATAAAAAAACAATATTGTTTACAATAGTAATGTTATTGCTAGCAGTAATACTTTTTTATAGTGAATTGAGTTATTTTACAAACAGATTGGACTTTTCATCTGCTAATGATAATTTCTCTGTTTTAGTTTTTTTATCTGGTTGGGAAAGAGCGTATTTAAATTTACAGGACACCATGGGCCTAGGTGTTGGGCTAAATCAGTTAGGCTATGTTGGACAGCCTGGTGACTATATGTTAAGAATATATTCACTTCTATCAATATATTTAAATTTTAATGATGGTGGTACTACGGCATCAAAATTCATATCTGAATTTGGGCTGTTTGCGGTTATTTTAATTTTAATTTTTTTAAGAAATGTAATCAAGTATGTTATAAGGTTGAGAAATAAGAATAATTTATTTTCTTCATTTGAACTTTTTTTTTACTCTATCTATATTATGATGATGATTGAACTATTTGTTAGAGGAATTGGATATTTTACTGGGACAATATTTCTGCTTTTAAGTGGAATTTTTTATTTTCAAAATCAAAGAAGTACTAAAAATGCATGTATTAATTAATGCTATTGGTATTACAGATTCAGGTGGTATAACAGTACTTGAAAATGTTTTAATTGAATGCAGTAATGATGAAGCAAATAGCTTTTATATTATATGCAATGATAATATAAATATAAATAGATTTTATATAAAATATTCTGGTGTAAAAAACTTTGAATTTAAAATTATAAAAAATAGAAGTTTTTTATATAGGTTGTATTATGAAAATATAGTATTTAATATGATTATTCAAAATAACAATATAGACTTAGTTTATAATTTTTCTGGAACTGCACAGTTTTTCTTGAAAACACATCAGATTACAAAGGTGCATAACTTACTTTTTTACTCTAAAAAAATAGGTAAAGTATATTTTGAAAAAAAAGAATATTTAAAATGGTTTAAGCAAATATTGCTAAAAAGGTTTGTTTTTCATAATATGTTAAAACGAACAAAATATATAGAAGTTCAATCTTCTCATGTAAAAGAGTGTATATCTGATTTTTTAGATATTGGCAATAAAATGTTTTACATAAAGAGTGATATTGATGTGTCGAATGATTTGTTTTCTAAACCAAAAGAATATGATTTTAGAAAAAAGATAAAATTTCTTTATATTGTGGGACCTCATTTTGAATATATTCATAAAAATTTTATAGATTTTACAGATACAATGATTGAATTTTATAAATTAAATATAGATTTTGAAATAAATATTACTTTAACAAAAGAACAGTTAGATAATTCTTTTTTATGGGATAGCTCTTTGAGCCTAAAAACAAACTTTTTAGGATATATAAATAAAGAAGAAGTAAATAATTTGTTTGTAGATAACACTATTTTAATTTCTACTTCTATAATTGAGACTCTTGGACTGCATGTAGTAGAAGCTGTTCAAAATGGAATCTTAGTAATAGCTCCAAATGAAATATATAGTAAAATGGTTTATGGAGACGACTTTCTTACTTATGAATTATTTAATAAAGAGTCATTGTTAAGAGCAATAAAAGGTATTACTTTACAATGTAATAATAGTATTAAAGATATAATATTGAATAATCAACGATATTTAATTGAAAATGAAAATAAAAAATGTAAATCAATAATAGAAATATTTGATGAAGTGATAAAGGATATAAATGTTTAAAGATAAAGTGTTACTAATTACAGGAGGGACTGGTTCATTTGGTAATGCCGTCCTTCGTAATTTTTTAGATACTGATATAAAAGAGATAAGAATTTTTTCCCGTGATGAATTAAAACAAGATGATATGCGTAAGAGATACAACAATGATAAACTTAAGTTTTATATTGGTGATGTTAGAGATGTTAACTCTTTGGAAGATGCTTTTAAAGGTGTTGACTTTATTTTTCATGCAGCTGCTTTAAAGCAGGTGCCTTCTTGTGAATTTTACCCTATGCAAGCAGTTCAGACAAATGTTATCGGCACAGAAAATGTTTTAAATGTTTCTATTAAATCTGGTGTCAGCAAAGTAATTGTACTCAGTACCGATAAAGCAGTTTATCCAATTAATGCTATGGGCATCAGTAAAGCCATGATGGAAAAAGTAGCAGTTGCTAAGTCTAGAAATCTTGGCACAGAGACAACAATTTGCTGTACTAGATATGGAAATGTTATGGCTAGTCGCGGTTCTGTTATACCTCTTTTTATAGAACAGATTAAAAAAAATGAAGAGATAACTATAACAGATCCAAATATGACAAGATTTATGATGAGTTTGGATGATGCTGTTGACTTAGTTATGTTCGCTTTTAAAAATGGAAAAAATGGAGATATCTTTGTACAAAAATCACCTGCTGCAACAATAGAGCTTTTAGCCAATACGTTAAAAAATATATTAAACAAAAGTGAGCATGTGGTAAAGGTTATCGGCACAAGACATGGCGAAAAATTATATGAAACTCTTTTGACGAGAGAAGAGATGGTCCATGCTGTTGACATGGATAAATATTACAGAATACCTGCAGATAATAGGGATTTAAACTATAACAAGTATTTTGAAGAAGGTGAAGTTATAACGGAAGCTTCAGACTATCATTCGCACAATACTCACAGGTTAGATGAAGTTGAACTTAGAAAAATGCTTCTTTCGCTAAGAGAGATCAAGAGTGATTTAAAAGAGCTTGGAGTTATTTCATGAAAAAAGTAATGACTATAGTTGGTACTCGCCCGGAGATTATTAAGTTAAGCAGAGTTATTTCAGAACTTGAAAAATATACAGATCATATATTAGTGCATACAGGACAAAATTACGATTATGAGCTGAATGAAGTGTTTTTTAATGAGATGGGTATAAAAAAACCAGACTATTTTTTAAATGCCGCCGCAGATAATGCTGCTGAGACTATTGCTAATGTCATTAGTAAATCAGACAAATTACTTGAAGAAGTTAAGCCAGATGCTGTTTTGCTTTATGGTGATACAAATAGTTGTCTTTCTGTGATTTCAGCTAAAAGAAGAAAAATACCTATTTTTCACATGGAAGCTGGAAACAGATGCTTTGATCAGAGAGTTCCAGAAGAGATAAATAGAAAAATAGTTGACCAGCTTAGCGATATAAACATGACTTTAACAGAACATGCAAGAGGATATCTGATTTCAGAGGGAATAAGACCAGAAACTATTATTAAAACTGGTTCATCGATGCTTGAGGTTTTGGAGTATTATAAAAAAGATATAGAAAGTTCAAAAGTATTAGAAAATTTAAACTTGCAAAAGAAAGATTTTTTTATAGTTAGTGCTCATAGAGAAGAAAATGTAGATAGTGAACAAAACTTCAGTGATTTGTTAGACTCTTTAAATATTATGGCAACTACCTACAACAAGAGAATTATAGTTTCTACACACCCTAGAACTAGAAAAAAACTAGAATCTATTGAAACAAAAGATTTTAATCCATTGATAGAATTTATGAAACCGCTTGGTTTTTTCGACTATATTGCATTGCAGATGAATTCATTTTGTGCAATATCTGACAGCGGAACAATTACAGAAGAATCTTCTATATTGGGATTTCCAGCTATTACAATAAGACAAGCCCATGAAAGACCAGAAGGTATGGATGAGGGTACATTAATAATGTCCGGGTTGAAAAGTGATGATATTATTAATGCAATTAACATAGTTACTGAGCAGTTAAAAGAGGTGCCTATGCATATTGTTAAAGACTACGATACTAGTAACGTCTCAAAAAAAGTAGTAAGAATTATTATTAGTTATATAGATTACATAAATAGAACAGTTTGGAAAAAGTATTAGAATGAAAAAAAAAGTTTTAATCTTAGGCTCAACTGGAATGCTAGGACATCAGGTTGTAAATTATTTTTTACAATTTGAAGAGTATGATGTTGTTGATATTGCATTTAGAAATAAATTTAGAGAAGAAACAATTGTTTTAGATGTAACCAACCAAAATATGCTTAGCAAGATTATTGTTGATATTAATTCAGACTTTATTATTAACTGCATAGGTGTTCTAATTGGAGGTTCAAATGAAAGTATTTCAAATGCTATCTATATAAATTCATTTCTGCCTCATAAATTAAAGGATATTGCTAAAACAATAGAAGCTAAATTAATACATATATCTACAGATTGTGTGTTTTCAGGTAAAAAAGGTGGGTATATTGAAAAAGATGAAAGAGATGGACAAGATACTTATGCAAAAACCAAGGCATTAGGTGAAGTTATAGACAATACTAATGCTACTCTGAGAACATCTATTATTGGACCTGAATTAAAAACGAATGGAGAAGGTTTATTTCATTGGTTTATGAATCAGTCCGGCTCAATAAATGGCTTTAACAAGGCTATTTGGTCTGGGGTTACAACACTAGAGCTAGCGCGTGTAGTTAAATGGGCTGTTGAAAATGATATAACAGGTCTTTATCATGTGACAAATAATAAGTCAATAAATAAAAACGAGTTGCTTAATTTATTTAAAAAATATACAAAAAAAGATATTGATATTATTGCAGTTGACGGCAAGAAAGTTGATAAAAGTTTTATAGACACAAGAAAAGAGATTGACTATGCTATCCCAAGCTATGACGAGATGGTAAAAGATATGGTCAATTTAATAAACAACAATAAATTGTATTCTCAATATGTAGCAGGTTAATATAAATTGAAAAAAAAAATATTGATAGTTACTGAGTACTTTTATCCAGAAGAGTTTAAAATTAATGAAATTGCTGTCGCTTGGAAAGAAAAAGGTTATGACGTAGATGTACTTACGCAGAATCCAACATATCCTTTTGGTGAAATTTACAAAGAGTATGAAAATAAGTGGTATAGCAAGGATAGCTATAATGGTATAAATATTTACAGGGTAAAAGCAGTTACTGGATATAAGAGTAGCTTGTTTAAAAAGCTTTTAAAATATTTCACTTTTATGATTTTAGGAAGTATAGTTAGTCTTAAAATCGGTAAAAAATATGACTACGTTTTTGGCTTTGATATTGCTGCTTTAACTTGTATGGTTCCAGCTGTGATTCTTAAAAAAACTTATAAAAAAAATGTGACATTATGGGTGCAAGATGTTTGGCCTGATAGTGTATATGCCTATGGGTTTAAAAAAACAAAACTTTTAGAGTTTATATTAAATGGATTTGTGAAATTTGTTTATAGAAATAGTTCAAATTTTGCAATTTCTGCTAAAGGTTTTGAGAATAAGATTAAGCTATATCTGGATGATAGTAAAGAGATTCGATATTTGCCAAATTGGGCTGATGAATTTAATGAGGAGTTGGAGCCTTTTATATTTAGTGATGAAAAAAAAGTTCACTTTACTTTTGCTGGAAATGTAGGAAAAGTGCAAAACCTTGACAACATATTACTAGCTTATGGCAATTTAGTAGATGATTTGATAGAGAAATCTCAGATAAATATAATAGGAGATGGCTCTCATTTAGAAAGCTTAAAGAAACTAGTTAAAGATAAAGGTTTAAAAAATATTGTTTTCTGGGGAAGAAAACCAAGAGAAGAGATGTATAAATACTTTAAAGCAAGTGATTTTTTAATAGTGTCCTTGATAGATAAACCAATATTTTCACTAACGGTTCCCGCTAAAACTCAAACATATATAGCTGCAAATAAACCATTGTTTGGAGTGATAAAAGGTGAAGCATCAGATATTATAAAAGATAACAACTTGGGATTTTGTGCAGAACCTGAAAATATACAAGAGATTCAAAATACTTTTGAAAAAGCGATATATGCGAGTCCGCAAGAAATAGAAGAATTTACCAGAAATGGCGAAAAATTGACAAATACAATTTTTGACAAGGAAAAGATAATTTCTTCATTATTAAATTTATTAATTGGGAAAGAGAAATGAAATTATTGCTAACAGGTTCAAATGGTTTTATAGGAAACTACTTTATAAGTAAATACGCTGCAAAATATGAAATAACAAAATTCTCATTTTTAAATGATGATTTTAAAGCTTTACATGTAGAAGATGTAGATGTTGTGATTCATCTATCTGCTCTTGTTCATCAGATGGGTGGAGCCAGCAAAGAAGAGTATGAAAAAGTAAATGTGACTCAGACTTTGGAGTTAGCTAAAAAAGCCAAAGAGAGTGGAGTTAAACATTTTGTATTTATGAGTACAGTTAAGGTGTATGGGGAAGAGACAGATGTAGCTTATAACGAAAATAGTGTGTGTAATCCAGAAGATGAGTATGGAAAGAGTAAGTTAAAAGCAGAGCAAGAGTTACAAAAGCTAGAAGATGATAATTTTAAAGTTTCGATTATAAGAACTCCTATCGTTTATGGGTATGGCGTTAAAGCAAATATTAAAAATCTTGTTAGTTTAGTACAGAAAGTTCCTGTTTTGCCGTTTGGTGGGATAGACAATAAGCGAAGTATGGTTTATATAGGAAATCTTTGTCATTTGATAGATTCAGTAGTTAGATTCCAAATCAAGTTTGGAATGACGGATGTGGATGGAATGACGGATGTGAGTGGAATGACTTGTTCTGGTGTATTTTTAGCATCTGATGATAAGGCTATCTCTACTACAAAGCTGATAGAGCTTATTGCAAAAGAGTTAAATAAAAAAGTGTATTTACTAAAAATTCCATTATTTGAAACATTTCTGAAAGTTGTTAAGCCATCTTTTCATAAAAGACTTTATGGGAGCTTAGGAATAGATAACAGACTTACGAAAGATATGTTAGATTTTAAAAATCTATATACAGTCGAAGATGGGATAAAGCATATGATACATGGTGAATGTTAAATTTTAATTTATAAAAGATGCTAAATATGGTACAATATTAAATACTAAAAAAGGATTTGAGAATGCAACCAATATTAGCAAACTATACAGCGAGCATAACAGAACTTAAAAAGTCTCCAACACAGTTACTAAAAGACGCGGGAAATGAAGCTGTAGCAATACTCAATCACAATGTGGCAAGTGCGTATTTGGTGCCAAGTGAGCTTTATGAAAAAATGATGGATATAATAGATGATTATTATTTGGCAAAAGAGGTTGAAGATAGATTGAGTTACAAAGAAGAAGATTTGATTGAAGTTAATATTAATGACCTATAAATTAAAATTTATCAAAGAATCAAATAAAGAATGGAACAAATTAACATCTACTATCAAAGAACAATTTCAAAAAAAGTTAAAAGAGCGATTGGAAAATCCAAAAGTTCCAAAAGATAAACTAAATGGCTATGAAAACATCTATAAAATAAAGCTTAGGAGTGTTGGGTATAGGCTGGCTTATGAAGTTAAAGATGATGAAATAGTAGTTTTAGTTTTAAGTGTAGGAAAAAGAGAAAACAATGCTATTTATTATAATTTGAAAGATAGAGTAGAATGATTTATTTTATACTTTTGTTAAGCTCATTTTTACTTACTTATTTTATAAAAAACTATGCCATAAAAAAATCATTTGTTGCAGAGGTGAACGATAGAAGTTCTCACACTGTACCAACTCCTCATGGCGGTGGTATAGCTATTGCAGTTACTTGGTTTATTGGTATATCGTATATGTATTATATAAACGATATAAATAGCTCTTTGTATTTTGCTTTAATGGTTGGTGTGGTTATATCAGTTGTTAGTTACCTTGATGATTTATATGAACTTAGTGCAAAGGTTAGATTAGTTGCACAAACTTTAGTTGCTCTTTTAGGGCTATACTTTTTAGGCGGACTTGGAAGTTTTGAGCTAGGTTTATTTTCAATAGATAATCAGTTATTTACAAATGTTTTTGCATTTTTTATGATAATCTGGTTTATAAATCTTTATAACTTTTTAGATGGCATAGATGGGTATGCCGGCGGTGAAGCTGTTTTTCTTGGAATTGCCGGATTTTTACTTTTTGGTGGTAGCCACTTTTTGGTTTTGATTGTAGCGGTTTTAGGATTTTTAGTTTGGAACTGGCATAAGGCAAAGATTTTTATGGGTGATGTTGGAAGTACGCTTTTGGGTTACAATATTGCTGTCTTTACCATCTATTATGCAAATCAGGAAAGTTCTAATTTGTGGGTTTGGATAGTGCTTTTTGGAGTGTTTTGGTTTGATGCGACTTTGACGCTGTTTAGAAGATATAAAAACGGTGAGCAGTTAAGCCAAGCGCATAGAAAACATGCATACCAAAGATTAACACAAAGCGGATGGGTTCATGACAGAGTTACTATTTTTTCAGTTTTAGTAAATATTGTATTGTTTTGTACTGTTTATTTTATCTCAAACATATTTGTTTCATTTGTCTTCTCATTGATTATTCTTTACATTGTTATGCGGTTTGTTGATAGCAAAAAAGCTTTTGAATAAGTATGTAGTTATATGTATGCTATAATACATATAATTAGATTGTGGGGTGGATATTATGACAATAAGAAAAAATTTTTTACTTGATGATGAGATAGTAGAACATTTAAAAGAAATAGCGAGCAGAGAAAATATTACTCAGACACAAGTTGTTAAAGATTTGATAGAGGGGAGATATCAAGAGATTTCTATTGAGGAAAAATTGGAAGCACTTAATGCTTTTGCTGGAAGTGGTACAGGCCTTTATGGAGATTTGACAATCCAAGAGATTAAAGCGAATATGGATGTATAAAAAAGTTTTTATAGATGCTAATATCTTTATTGATATTAATGACAGGAACAGAAAAAGATATCAGGAAAGCTTGGATATATTGAAGTATTTGACACAAAATGGGATTGGGATATATACTAGCTGTGATTTAATAACAACTATTTACTATATCTTGGCAAAGGAAGATAAAGCAAATGCCTTGAGTGGGATTGAAAGAATAAATAAAATTTGTAAAGTCATAGAGTTTTCAAATAAAGAGATATCACTGACATGTCAATTGATGAATAAGGATAAAAACTATAAAGATTTAGAGGATACTCTTCAGTATATACTGGCTAAAAAATCAAAATGTGAGCTTATTATATCAAATGATAAAAATTTTTACTCATCTGAAGTAGAGCTACTAAATACTGAGGAGTTTTGCGCAAAATACTTTTAAAAATTAAATTTGTTAAATTTTAATTTTTATAATATACTTCAACAAATTAAAACCAATGTGAAAAGCAGGTAAATAGTTATGAGATTATCAAAAGAAGAGATAACGTTATTGAAAAATAAACTTTATGAAATATCTAGCGATGCAAGGTTGTATCTATTTGGGAGTAGAGTAGACGATACAAAGCGGGGTGGAGATATAGATTTGCTAATTTTATCTGATAAGTTAAGAAAAAAAGATTTACGAAAATTGAGACTTTCATTTTTTGAAAAGTTTGGTGAGCAGAAGATGGATATAATTATTGATGATGGGACATTTAAAAACCAATTTACTAAGCTTATATTTCAAAAGGCGGTATTGTTATGATGAAAGATAAGTTAATACTGGATAAATCATTACTAAAAAAACAACTTGCATGGATTGAGATATCATATAAAGAGTGCCATTTAATAGGAAATAAAAAAAACTACTCTGTTGAGGAGTTTGGTAAATTTGAAACTTTATGTAGCAGATACAGCAGAGGAGTTGATTTTTTAATAAGAAAAATATTTAGAACTTTGGATGAGTATGAGTTTGAAAATCAAGGTACATTGGTAGATGTTGTAAATAATGCTCATAAAAGAGGTTTATTTGAGGATATAGAAGAACTTAGAATTATGAAAGATATTAGAAATACTATAGTTCATGAATATATTGAAGATAATTTAGTAGAAGTATTTGAAGAAGTTTTAGACTACACAGCCAAACTTATTGAAATAATAAATACTACACTGAATTATATGGACAAAATATGAAGATAGGTAAATACAATTGATAAATATAGATAAACGAATATTAAATTTTTTGGTAATTATAATTTTTACCTTTGGCACATTTTGGTGGACTTTTTTTATATTTCACATACCATTTAACTTTAACCTTGTGCTTAGTGTTGTGGTTGTTCGTATGGTTGCATCAGCATTTATTTTTAATGACTACTCACTCTCGTGGTCAAAGGCTTCTCAAAAAACATTTATTATAAAAAGTTTTGTGTATATCTCTGCATTTTTTGTCTATTTCCCTATTTTTTATGGTGAGGTTAGATTTTCATTTTTAGCTTCTGAGCTTTTTTTATATCTCTTTGCAATAAACTTTACTATGTATTTTTACTACTACCTAATTAACAGGAGCCAGATTGCAAAAACAAAATCAGTTGTTATCTATGGTGCTGGAAGAGCTGGCATAAAGCTAGAATCAGAATTTATAAATACTGCATATAAAGTTAAATATTTTGTTGATGATGATAAAATAATTCAAAACCGCTCAATTGATGCGATTAGAGTGATATCAAAACAAAAACTAAAAGAGAAGATTGGCGATGATAAATTTGACTTATTAGTTATTGCAATACCATCGGCATCACAAAATAGGATAAAACAGATTTACGATAATCTATCTAAATACTTTAAAACTATACAGATTTTGCCATCAATGGATGAGATTTTAGACACTAAAGATTTTGCTATGCAGCTAAAAAATGTATCGGTAGAAGATTTACTCGCACGCCACCCTCAGGATTTGGACAAAAGTAAAATATCGTCTTTTATAAAAGGTAAAACCGTTCTTGTAACCGGTGCCGGCGGAAGTATTGGGAGTGAGATATGCAGACAGTGTCAAAAGTTTGGAGCCAAAAAGTTAATACTGCTAGATCATAGTGAATATAACCTCTATGCTATAGAGCAGGAGTTGCAAAAAATTGAAACTATCCCTGTAATGCAAAGTGTTGTTAATAAAGAATTTTTAGATGAAACATTTAAGACTTATAAACCAGAGATAGTTATACATGCAGCTGCCTATAAGCATGTCCCTTTGGTTGAGGCAAACATATACGAAGGAATCTTAAATAATGTTGTTGGAACTAAAAACGTTATAGATGTATCTATAAAATATGGTGTGCAAAAATTTGTGATGATTTCTACAGACAAGGCAGTACGTCCAACTAATGTCATGGGGACAACAAAGCGTATATGTGAGCTTTATGCCCAAAACGTAGTTTCTTTAGAAAATTCAAATGGCAACGGCACAGATATTGTTGCAGTTAGATTTGGTAATGTACTTGGAAGCAGCGGCAGTGTTATACCAAAGTTTAAATCTCAAATAGAAAATGGACAAAACATAACGGTAACACATCCTGATATAACAAGATACTTCATGCTTATTCCAGAGGCATGTGAGTTGGTTCTTCAAGCTGGTGCTATTGGAACGGGTGGAGAGATCTTTATACTTGATATGGGAGAGCCTATAAAGATAGTTGATTTGGCTAAAAAAATGATAGAGCTAAGTGGACGAGAAGGGATCGAAATTGAATTCTCAGGGCTTCGTCCAGGTGAAAAACTCTATGAGGAGTTACTTATAGACGATACTGACTGTAAAACTGATTATGAGTCTATCACTGTTGCAAAACCGACACTTTACGATATAGATAAGTTAAACAGAGATATTGAAGAGTTGCTTACATGTAAAGATAAATTAGCAAAACTAAAGGAAATTGTTCCCGAGTTTAATCATCAAAAGAATGCATAATTTTTATTTGGTATAGATAATATTTAAGCTACAATAATACTATTAATTATAAAAGAGCTAATATGTTAGATATAAACTTATCATCACCTATTTCTATAATGAATGAACTAAAACAAAAATTTAAGGACAAAAGACTGTTTTTAAATCTTACACAAGAGGGATTGGCCACTAGAAGTGCGGTTAGTCTTGGTAGTTTAAAAAGATTTGAAAGTAGTGGTCAAATCTCACTAGAGTCTTTACTGAAATTAGCTTTAGTTTTAGAGTGTTTGGATGATTTCCAACAAATTGCACTACAAAAAAAGCAAACAATTAACTCTATAGATGATTTATATAAAGAAAAAAAACAAAAGCTTCCCAAAAAAGGCAGAATCAAATGAATATAAAAACTATAGATATTTTTTTAAATCAATTTGATAAGAAGCTAAATGTTGGAAGATTAGCATATAAAGATAAAACTATATATTTTGAGTATAGTAAAGATTTTTTAGATACTGGACTTGAAATATCTCCATATAAACTACCGCTAAAAAATGGTGTATTTGTTTGTGAGGATAAAATTTTTGAAGGACTTTATGGAGTATTTGGAGATAGTTTACCAGATGGTTGGGGTAGACTTCTTTTAGATAGATATTTTTTAAAGCAAGGTTTTAGGTACAACGATATCACACCGCTTGATAGATTAAGCAATATAGGAAAATATGGCACAGGGGCACTGAGTTACGAGCCTGTAATTGAGAACATTGTACTGCAGAGAGAAAATATAAGCTTAGATAGATTGGCACAAAGTTCACAAGAGATTTTGCAAGGTAGTAGCGAAGATATGTTAGAAGAATTATTGCTACTGGGAGGATCATCAGCGGGGGCTAGGCCAAAAGCTATGATACAGTTAAATGATGAAGATAAAATCATACATGGTTCCCAAAGTCTGCATTGTGGTTTTGCTCACTGGATGGTAAAATTTGCTTCAAGTAGTGATAGTGCGGATATTGGCAGTATTGAGTATGCATATAGCCTTATGGCTAGGGATGCCAAAATAGATATGAGTAATACAAAACTATTACGCGGCACAAAAAATAGTTATTTTGCAATAAAAAGATTTGATAGGATTGGTGACAACAGGGTTCATCTTCATTCTGTATCTGGTTTGACTCATAGTGATTTTAGGTTTCCAACACTTGACTATGATGATTTACTTACTTTGACTTTACATTTGACAAAAGATATTAATGAGCAGATAAAAATGTTCAGGTTAGCTTGCTTTAACTTATTTGCTCACAATCGTGATGACCATGCAAAAAATTTCTCATTTTTAATGGATAGTGATGGTAGATGGAGATTAAGCCCCGCTTACGATTTAACTTTTTCGTATGGTCCAGGTGGTGAACATAGCACAACTTATCTAGGTGAGGGAAAAAATCCTACAAGTGAGTATCTGCTAAAGCTGGCTAAAAAACATAATATAAAAAATGCAAAAGAGATAGTTGATGAGATAAAATCAGTTGTAAATAATTTTACTATATATGCCAATATAGCTGGAGTTTCTAAACACTCAATAAAAATGATTTGTCAGGCCATTATAGTTATCTAAACTTAAAGAGCTAGTACCCGAGTTTAATCATCAGGCAAATATTTAAAAATAAAATATGACAATTTGCAATATAATTGCAAAATATTAAATTTTATTATATACTGCTCTAAAATAAAAACAAAGGGGTTAAAATGAAAATTTTAGCAATGATTTTTCTTGGAGCAAGTTTATTGTTTGGAGCTGTTGATATAAACAGTGCGAATCAAAAAGAGCTTAGTAGCATTAATGGAATTGGTGCTAAAAAAGCCGATGCAATTATTGAGTATAGAACTGCTAATTGTTTTAAAAACATAGATGAGCTTGTGAATATAAAAGGTATTGGATTAAAGACGGTTGAAAAGAATAGGGCAAACTTGACTGCAAGTGAGTGTAAATAGTAGTTAATGACAATAATACTTTTCATTTTATGAATATTTAACTATAATGGTAAGTAGATTTATCATTAGGAAGATTATATGAATGTACTGCTTAGTAATGAAAGAATAGGTGAGCTCTTTTTTGATGATAAAAAACGGGAGTATGGCTTTAATTATATAAAACAAAGCGCCCCTATCTCTCTAACTATGCCATATAGACAATCTACATATATATGGCAGCACTCTCTTCATCCAATATTTGAAATGAATTTACCAGAAGGTTATTTATTTGAAATATTTAAAAATTACCTCTCCAAAGAGTACGGATATATAAATGATTTTTTAGTTTTTTCATATTTAGCACCAAATATAGAAAGTAGATTGACTTTTGAAAGTGAGTTTGACAAACGTTTATTTGATGGTATTGATATTGAAGAAATTTTAAATAATGATAGTGAAAATACATTTCATAAGCTACTAAAAATTTTTTTAGAGAAAAATGCAATATCAGGAGTTCAACCAAAAACATTAGCACTTATAAAAGATAAGGAGAGTCTTGTCTTAAAAGAGTATATAGTGAAAACTTGGGGTGATGAGTATCCTTATTTGGCTGAAAATGAATACTTCTGTATGAAAGCAGTTAAATATAGTGGAGTTGCTGTTCCTAATATAGAGCTGTCAAAGAACAAAAAGTTTTTATTGGTTGAAAAGTTTAATTATGACAAAAAAAATGGTGAGTATTTAGGTTTTGAAGAGGTACTTGTACTTTTAGGAAAAAATAGAGATAAAAAATATAGTGGCAGTTATGAACAGATAGCTAAAACTATTTATGCTGTTTCAACAGACAGAGAAACTTCTATGAGCCAATTGTACAAAACGATTGTTATGAGTTATCTCCTTAAAAATGGAGATGCACATTTGAAAAACTTCGGAGTTCTTTATGATAATGAATTTAAGAGCATTAATTTTGCACCGGCTTACGATATAGTAAATACTACCGCATATATTTTTAAAGATAAACCTGCTTTAACTATGTTTGGAAAAAAGATTTGGTTTGGAAAAAATGAACTCATTAAATTTGGGACTAATCATTGTTATTTGTCATTAAATAATGCAACACTATTATACAAAGAGTGTAAAAATGCTTTATTGCAGATTATTGAAGAACTAGAAGAATATAAAATTAAAAATAAGATATTTGATAATATAGCTACTAAAATGATAGATGCTTGGAAGTTATCACTTAATGAAAAAAGTTACAAGGAGATTCCTGTTGAAATTATTCGAAATTGGACAAATGATTAAAGAACTAAGAAAAGAGAAAGGTATAACTCAAGAGCAATTGGCAAAAAATTCTGCTATATCTAGAGTTACTCTCGGCAAGCTTGAAAGAGGCCAAATGGGATCTGTGTCTATTAAAACTTTAGATATTATACTAAATGCTTTAGATTATGAGATAGATTTTAGTAAGAAAGATAAATATAGTTTTGGACTGCCGACTCTTGACGAATTTAAGTAGTTTTGCATACAAACTTAACTATAATTGCAACTAAATAACAAATTATAATTTTAGGATTTGCATGCAAGATAATCAACAAAATATACAGAGATATGAAGAAGATGAGATAGATTTAAGAGAACTGTTTAGAACTCTTATGAAAAACAGAATTAAAATTGTGCTTATTACTTTTTTTATTACAATCGGCGCAGTTATTTATGCCTATATGCTACCAGAGGTTTATGAAGTAAAATCAAATATTCAGATTGGACAGATAAACCAAGAGTTAATAACAGAGCCGGAAACGCTTGTTAAAACTCTAAATTTGGTTTTTAATGTAGAAGATAAAATTTCAGCAAAAGAGAAATTTACCTCAGAGGTTTTCAGCATAGATACGAATAAAAAGTTGAAAAACTTTATAGAGATAATAACAAAAGCAATTTCAAATGAAGAAGCATTAAAAAAGAACAAAGAAGTTGTTACGTATATCGAAGATTTATATCAACCAAAAATAGAGCAATATATAATAAATACTAAAAACAGCATAACAGACGCACAAAGAGATATATCTAATATAGAAAATTTTGAAATTAAAAATATACAACGACAAATTGAGTTGCTAAAAACTCAAAGGATTGTAGAAATTGATGCCAAGATAGCAAAGTTAATGAACCAAGATATAAAAAAGTTAGAACAACAAATTGAGTTGCTAAAAACCCAAAGGATTGTAGACATTGATGCAAAGATAGCAAAGTTACTCAATCAAGATATAAAAAAGTTAGAGCAACAAATTGAATTGCTAAAAACCCAAAGGATTGTAGAAATTGATAAGAAAATAGATTTTTATAATAATATTAAATTAAAAACAGTTGAGTCAAAGATTCAATTTCAGACTAATAAATTAAAAGAGTATACTGAATCAGTTAATGCATTGTATGAAAATAATAAATTAAATGATAATACATCAACAGTGATTTCATCTCTTCAAATGGTGAATTATCAAAATTTAATTTTAAATTCTCAAAATAAAATAGAAGACTTAAAAATAGAAAAAGAGATAATTACAAATGAAACAATAGACAATTTAGAGATAGAGAAAAAAAATATTTTAGACATCACTATAAAAGATATAGAATTACGTATAGAGAATATAAAGAATATTGATATAGCTAATCTTGAAAAAGAGAAGAGAAATATTTTAGACATCACTATAAAAGATATAGAGTTAAGTATAGTGAATATTAAAAATATTGATATAGCTAAGCTTGAAAAAGAGAAGAGAAATATCAGTAATGAGACAATAAGAAAATTACAGCACCAAATTGATGTAGATTTGGTTACAAAAAAAATAAAATTAGAAGAAAAAATCAATCAGCTTCAATTTAGCCTCTCAAAAAATTATATAAATAACTCTAGAGTTGTTGGAGACTATATAGTTAAAGATTATCCAATAGCGCCTAAGAAAAAGCTGATTGTAGTCGTTGCCTTTGTAACAGGACTTATTTTATCTATCTTCTTGGTGTTTTTTATGGAGTTTATTAAGGGCTTTAAAGAAGAAGAGAACCCAGGGAGTTAAATAGTGTAAAAGAGGGACTGTAAATAATTCTGTGTCAATAAGATAAAATATTGAATACAGAAGGAAGTACAGATGAAAATAGAAATAGATGTTGCGGATTTTGCAGAGAAAATAAAATCAGGTAAAGGTTTGTCAGGCAAAGATGGAGCTTTGACAGATTTAGTTAGACAGATTACAGAGATGACCTTACAAGCAGAGCTAGAATCTCATCTAGCTCAAGACCTCCAAAAGAACCGTAAAAATGGTTATATGTCAAAAACCATGAGAACCGAACATGGCGAGTTCGAGCTAGAAACCCCAAGAGACCGTAACGGTAGTTTCGAGCCTCAAATCGTAAAAAAAAGCCAGACGTATTTATCAGATGAGATAGAAAAAAAGATGCTTTCTCTCTTTAGCTTGGGAAGCAGCTACTCTCAGATTAGTGAACACATAGAAGATATCTATGGCGTGCACTTCTCCAAGCCAGCTATTACAACTGTTACCGATAAACTAATACCTATGCTTGAAGAGTGGAAAATAAGACCGCTAGACGCCATATATCCGTTTATATATTTGGACGCCATTCACTATAAAGTGAGAGAAGACGGTCACTATGTGTCAAAGGCTTTTTATACCGTACTCGGCATAAACCTTGAAGGTAAAAAAGAGATATTAGGATTATATCTCAATGAAAGTGAAGGTGCTAAGTTCTGGCTGCAGGTGCTTACAGACTTACAGAACCGTGGAGTGCAAGATATACTCATCGCTTCCGTTGATGGGCTAAAGGGCTTTCCTGAAGCCATAAATGCTGTCTTTCCAGAGACTGAAGTGCAACTCTGCATAGTCCATCAAATACGCAACAGCGTTAAATACATTGCATCTAAAGATCAGAAAATATTCGTAGGTGAACTTAAAAGTGTTTACCAGGCTTTCACAAAAGAAGAAGCTGAACTGGCATTAGATAAACTTGAGTCAAAATGGGGCAAAAAATACCCTATTGTATTTGAATCTTGGAGAAATAAGTGGGATAATTTATCTAACTATTTTAAGTATCCAGAGCCTATTAGACGCATTATCTACACTACCAATATCATTGAATCCATACATCGCCAATTTAGAACATTGACAAAGACAAAAGGAGCCTTCCCAAATGATAATAGCCTATTAAAATTACTGTTTGCTGGAATAAGAAACGCTGAGAAAAAATGGACTATGCCGATACATAATTGGAGCCTCACAATCTCTCAACTCAATATATTTTTTAAGGAGAGATTAAAAGACGCTTTAGGATTAGGTCTGTAAAATGCCATTGGCTAGCATTTTTATGATACAATTTTAAGAGAAATTAGGTGTTGACACAGAATTTATTACACTCCCGTAAAAGAGATAGTATCTCTTTTACTTAATACAATGTCCAACAAATTTACTCATATTATCCATTATCTCTGAGCCTTTTCTAAAGCTCACTCCACAAGCTTCATAAGCGAAGAAAACTCCTGCCTGATATTTGGAACCATTTTCATCTTTGTTAAAATCAACATACTCCTGATAAACTTTTTTGTAGTTGTCGTACGGGCCGTTTATTTGTTCTAGTATAGCTCCATCAGAAGAAACTATCTTTATATTTGCTCCCTCTCTGCCAAAAACAGTTTTTGCTACATGTAGAGTATTTTTTAGTGGTTCAAAAGAAGTTTTTAACAGATATGGAGAGTCAGGGAACAGGTCATACAATATTTTCAACATACCTTTTGACTGAAAGAGCAGGGTATATGCAGGGTTTAATATAATCGCCTTTTGATTTTGCATTATATCTGTTAAAATAGTTGCAAGCTCCGGTTCATCATGTGCTATATCTTCCCAAGGGTAGAGTTTAAACCAATACTCGTATTGATTGTCATCTGCATCGAATATCCCGTCTTTATCAAATCTAACATTACTTAGATACTCAAAACCAGTGTTGAATCCTGCATCAGTTGCAATCTGTTGAAGTAGCCTTGTTGTAGCCTCTTCTTCATCATTACCCTCAACGCTTGAGAAAAGAACTTTCCACCCATCATATCTCTCATCAAAATTTTCAATATCATCAAAAAGAGTAACCAATCTTTTAAAGTTATCTTTTATTGCATCATAAACATTGTTAAACTGCTTATCTTCATCCATATTGTTTTGTTTTAGCAGTGCCCATTGAAGCAGGGCAGTCTCAAAAAGTGATGTTGGAGTATCTGCATTAAACTCTATAAGCTTGATTGGTTTGCTATCCAATCCACCTGCCAAATCAAATCTACCGTAAATATGCCAGTGAACATCATTTTCCCAACTCTTTTTTATTGCATCTATTAGATTAAAAGGGATTCCAAGCTCAAAAAAAAGTTTATTCTCTATGACATGCTCTGCCGCTTCAACATACATGTCATATATCTCATTTGCGGCTTCATAATAGGCGTCTGCTTCGTTTTGTGAAATTACAACCAACTCATTATTTACATATTTACTACCATCTTTGTCAGTGTGCCAGCTAAACCCAATCTCTTCTAATGTTTTATCTTCTAGCGGATTTATTTTTTGTATCTTAATCACTATCAGCCACCATAACTTGTACTGCTATAAGATGAAGTTCTACTAGAACCGCCAAAAAAGCTTTTTTTAGCTGATGTTCCTGCCCTTGATGCTTGTCCGGCTGCAGAACGGCTATAGGCACTTTTATTGACTGAACTTGAGCGATTGGCAAAGTTTTTGTTGTTCATTAGAGCATTCCCAATCATGTTTCCCATCAGTGAGCCCGCAGCAACAGCCAAGATAGTTCCAGCCAAGCCCATCCCCGCACTTCCATTATTGCCAGAAACAGTCTCAGATGTTCCATCTTGAACTTTTTTATACTCTTGCTCTGCTAATGCTTTCATTTCTGCTTCATTCATAAAACGCTCAACTGTATTGCCGTTTTCATCTTTCTCACGAATAATTGCTCTATTTGGCCCCTCTGTCGGCATCTCCTCAACAACAATATATTTGCCATTAGTTTGTTGTTCTATAACCAAATAGCGGTTTTGTTGCTTCTGCTGAGGAGCTTCACAGCCACTCAGAATGCTCATCATAATTATGCCGGCACTACCGAGTGCAACGCCTCTTGAAATAGTGGAGATATGTTTATTGCTAGACATTTTGTGTCTCTGTGTATTGAGCTTTGCTTGTTCTCATTTAATTAAATCCTTTTTATTTAATAGTATTGTTTTTTTAAGTTCATGATCATAAAATGTTATTTCAGTTCTTCCCTCGTAGTAAATATCACCGTAAAATGTGAATTTTTTATCTTTAAGAGTTGAGTTCTTTTTCATAAACAAAGCCTCACCAAGAGCATAGCCTACGGGTTCAAAAAGTGTTAATAGGGAAAGAACAAATAAAGAGCCTAGAACAGCTACACTTATTTTATTGTTGTTTACATATATGACAATAAAACCTGTAATGACAGATAAAATTAGAAAAATATATATATTTTGATTGTCGGCAAATAAAATATTGTAATATAAATCAATCTCATAAAAATCTATATAATTAAGTTTGATACCCAAAAATATAAAAAAGTCTAAAAAGAACGTGAAAAACATACCTGTTAAAAGTGCTTGTATAACCTTACTCATCTCATCCGCCTCATCTTGAATTTGTTTATTTTAATAAGAGTTGATGAACTGTTCTCGTTTAGACCACCCCTATCCTCTATTATTATATCAGCTTTTGATTCACAAAAAACTCTGTCAAATTTTTTTTGGGACTCGTTTGCGGAAGTTGAATAGTTCCACGATAAATCTCTTAGTATTTGTGAGTTTAATTGAGAAGCGGCAACTCTGAATGCCCTGTTTTTGACTATAAAGGTTGTTTTTTTTGAACGGCGAACAAGATTTTTTTTATTCTGAGGAACTCTGTTTTTATTTAGCAAAAAATTGTAAAAATCTTTGTAAACTTTAATAAAAGGTTTTGCAGTTGGGCGAGACTTTATCTCATAAAGTTTGTCTGAATCTTGAGACAGAAAACCGACGGTTGTGTCGGTTTGTGCTAGAATAACAGGCACTGCTAAGCTAGAAAATCTTGCAGTGCTTTCGCATTTGACCATGAGTCGTCTTTCATCTCGTCGAGTGCTAAAATCAATGCTCTTGCAGCACTTAAAGTTGTAAAATAAGGGATATTTCTTTTAAGTACCTCTTGGCGGATAACTACTGCATCTTTTTTAGAAGTGTTGTTATCTGAAGTATTTATAGCCATTTGAATTGCATCGTTTTTCATGCTGTCTTCAATGTTTGGACGACCTTCAGAAATCTTGAGAACAACTTCGCATGGGACTCCTGACTCTTCAATAATTGCTTGAGTCCCTTTTGTCGCAACAAGTTTAAACCCATGTTTGTGCAAGCCGACCGCTATCTCAGGTGCATGCATTTTGTCTGTATCAACAAAAGAGAGAAAGCATGTTCCGCTTGTAGGTATTTTGTTTCCTGCAGATAGTTGAGCTTTTGCAAAACTAATTCCAAAACTAGAACTTATTCCCATAACTTCGCCTGTTGATTTCATCTCAGGACTAAGGACTAAGTCTGCCCCATAAAGTTTATGGAAAGGAAAAACAGCCTCTTTAACAGAGATATGGTTTTTTAATTTTGGTTTTAAGAGACCGTTTACTTCTTGAACAACATCATATTTATCATAATACTCTAGTGCACTTCTAAGAGTTTCTCCAACCATTACGCGTGTTGCAACTTTTGCCAACGGCATTCCCGTCGCTTTTGAAACAAAAGGGACGGTTCTTGAAGCTCTAGGATTTACCTCTATAAGGTAAATATCATCTTTGTAGATTGCATACTGAACATTCATAAGACCAACAACACCAAGACCAAGAGCAATAGTTTTTGTCTGCTGTTCAACTTTTTCAATCATCTCAAGGGATAGATTTACCGGTGGAAGTGAGCAGGCACTGTCTCCAGAGTGAATTCCAGCCTCTTCTATATGTTGCATAACTGAACCTATGTAAACATCAGTTCCGTCACAGATAGCATCAACATCAAGTTCTATAGCTTGGTCTAAAAATTTATCGATAAGAACAGGCGCATTGTTTGATACAGAGACTGCCAAATCCATATACTGTTTAAGTTCATCCTCGCTGTAAACAATTCTCATACCGCGACCGCCAAGAACAAAAGATGGACGGACTAGAACAGGGTAGCCAAGTCTTTGTGCTATAACATAAGACTCCTCTTTGGTTCTAGCTAACCCGTTCTCCGGCTGTTTAAGCCCATGTTTGATTACAAAGTTAGAAAATTGCTCTCTGTCTTCCGCCAAGTCAATTACTGCAGAAGGGGTTCCTGCAATATTAGCACCTATTTTTGTCAGTGCATCTGCAAGTTTAAGTGGCGTCTGCCCGCCAAAGTGGACTATAATTCCATCTGGTTTTTCATTTTCAACAACTGCTCTTACATGTTCAAAATCTATTGGTTCAAAGTAGAGTACATCTGAAGTATCATAATCAGTTGAGACAGTTTCAGGATTACAGTTGTACATAATACACTCAATATCCATCTCTTTAAGTGCGAAAGCTGCATGAACACAACAGTAGTCAAACTCAATACCTTGACCGATTCTGTTTGGACCACCGCCTAAAATAAGAACCTTTTTCTTATCACTTACTCTGTTTTTTACATTTGGGAGTTTTGTGATATTTGTAGTTGAGTATAGATATGGAGTAAGTGCTTCAAACTCAGCAGCACATGTATCAACTTCGTTATATTCAAAGTTTACATGTAGAGTTTTTCTTGCATTGTAAACATCATCTTCACTAACGTTTTGGTTTGAGTTCTTAGCTATAAGTTGTGATATTCTTTTATCTGAAAAACCGTCGACCTTCATGCTTCTCATAAATTCCGCATCAAATAAAATTTTATCTGTGATGGTACTCTCAGCTTTTATCATCTCTTCTAATTGGTATAAGAACCATGGATCTATCTGACATGTGTCAAACATCTCCTCAACGCTCATCCCGCGACGAAAACCCTCGGCAACATATAGGATTCTATCTGCATTTGGACGACGGATTTCATGTTTAACAAAATCAAAATCAGCATCAATCTCATTGAAGCCACATAAATCTGTCTCAAGTGAACAGAGAGCTTTTTGAATTGACTCTTTGAAAGTACGTCCAATTGCCATAACTTCACCAACAGACTTCATGCTTGTGCTAAGTGTATTTTCTGCTTCAGGAAATTTTTCAAATGTAAAACGTGGAATCTTTGTAACAACATAATCAATTACTGGCTCAAATGATGCCGGAGTTCCTGTAATATCGTTAGTAATCTCATCAAGAGTAAAACCGACAGCCAAGAGAGTAGCTACTTTTGCAATAGGGTAACCGGTCGCCTTAGAGGCAAGAGCAGATGAGCGAGAAACACGAGGGTTCATCTCAATTACAATCATTCTCCCTGTCTTAGGGTCAATTGAGAATTGAACATTACTTCCGCCGGTATCAACACCAACTTCTCTTAAGATATCAAAAGATGCATTACGCATTCTTTGGTACTCTTTGTCCGTTAATGTAAGTGCAGGAGCTACTGTAATACTGTCACCTGTGTGAACACCCATAGGGTCAAAGTTTTCAATAGCACATACAATAATACAGTTGTCCGCTTTATCGCGGATAACCTCCATCTCGTACTCTTTCCAGCCAAGAAGAGACTCTTCAATCAGGATTTCTGTAACTGGTGACTCATCTAGACCGCGAGCTGCAAGTTTTTTGAACTCATCCATGTTGTAAGCAACACCACTTCCTCCACCGGCTAAAGTAAATGAAGCACGGATTATAATAGGAAAACCAATTGTATCGGCAGCTTTAAGTGCATCGTCCATATTGTATGCATACATTGAAAATGGTAAATCCATTCCAATTTTAATCATCGCATCTTTAAATGCCAAGCGGTCTTCGCCCTTATGTATAGCTTCAGGTGTTGCACCTAAAAACTCTATTCCATCTAGCATCCCTTTTTCATACATGCTAGTAGCTACATTTAGTGCAGTCTGTCCACCCATTGTCGGAAGAATAGCATCTACTTTTTCATCTCTGATAATTTTAGCAATTACATCTTCTTTGATTGGTTCAATGTAGGTTCTGTCAGCAAACTCAGGATCTGTCATAATAGTGGCAGGATTAGAGTTTATGAGGACTACGCGGTAACCAAGCTCTTTTAGAGTTTTAACAGCCTGAGTTCCTGAGTAGTCAAATTCACAAGCTTGACCAATGATGATTGGACCAGAGCCAATAAGTAAAATAGTTTTTATATCTGTGCGTTTTGGCATTTTTTACCCTTAATATTTGTGCATGAAAAATTTGCATATTATAGGTAAAAAGCACTTAAGATTTGATGAGTTATTTGACTTTTTTTATCATGTGGAAATAGTTTGGATCATTAGCTTTATAGTAAGGCTCAATTACGGCATTTTGATAGCCCTGTGATTTTGTTACAGACAATACTGTCCCGACTTTTAACCCCTTGAAAAAAATCTCATCAAGTCCAGAGGTCACAACTTCGTCACCCTCTTTTACAGAAAACCAGGCCGGAATAAATCTTACTACTAAGTTTTCTCCACTATTGCCATGTGCGATGCCTGGTGCTTTTTCTTCACCGACATAAACCGCATAGGAGCTTTTAATATCTCTGTTTAAAAGACCAAGTGCCCTGTTGTCCTGTGAGACAACTATCCCTGCGACAAGTTCTTTATATGTAAGTCCGTATATTTTAGAGGAGTTGTAATCAGGTATCTCTAGCCAGACTCTATTTAGATCTGCAAATTTTTGATATGAAATTGTTCTTACAAGTTGCACACTTGGGTCTGTTTTTAGTTTAGAATTATTTAGGGCAAAAAGATCATTTACCTCGGATGCGAGTTGCTGCATAACCAGATGATTATTTTCGTATTTATGAAGTTTCTCTTCTAATAAAGATATCTGTTGAGCTTGAAAAAAATGTTGTACTATCAATTTTTCTACAGACTCTATGCTGTTGTGGTAGCTAGATTTAATAATGTTTAAGGCTGAAATAAATGGCGCTTGAATAATATTTGTATAATATAGTGCACCCATTAGGAGTGCAATAAAGATCAATAAAAAGCTAAAAAGCCCCTTATTCATTGTCGAAAAGTTCTTGCAGTAAATCTATCTCTTCAAGAGCGCGCCCCGTTCCTCTAGCTACTGCTAAAAGTGGCTCATCTGCAACATATACAGGTATTCTGATTATATCTGATAAGAATTTATCAAGTTGACGAATAAGTGCGCCGCCACCAGTTAAAATGATTCCATTGCTTACAATGTCTCCTGCTAAATCAGGCGGCATTTGCTCTAAAACGTCGCGAAGAGCCTCTCCAATCTCTTTAAGAGGCTCTCTCATAGCTTCTCTTGCATCTTCGCTTGTAAGTTCAACTGAACTTAAAAGACCCTCAACCTGATCACGACCAGTAACAGTCATTTTTAAATCTGTATCTAAAGCTACAGCAGTTCCTATAGCGATTTTAATCTCTTCAGCAGCTCTTTCACCAATTAAAAGATTATACTTTTTTCTAACATAGTTTACTATAGCCTGATCTATTTTATCACCGGCTGTGCGGATTGATTTTGAGAGAACAAGCCCACCAAGGGAAACAACACCTATCTCTGTTGTCCCTCCACCGATATCTACTACCAAGTTACCTTTTGGCTCTCTAATCTCTATCCCTGCACCAATTGCTGCTGCCATAGGCTCTTCAATAAGAAATACCTGTCTTGCACCTGCGCTTAAAGCAGATTCACGAACAGCTTTTCTTTCAACTTGAGTTAGTCCGTAAGGAACACATATTATAATGCGGGGACTAATAAGGCTTGTTCTTCCATGAGCTTTTTCAATGAATTTTCTAATCATTTTTTCAGTCATATCAAAATCGGCAATAACCCCATCACGCATTGGACGAATTGCTTTGATGTTTCCAGGTGTCTTGCCGACCATGTTCTTTGCTTCTTGTCCTACAGCCAAGACTCTCTGGTGACCATATTTCTCCGTTTTAACAGCAACAACAGACGGCTCATTTATTATAATGCCTCTTCCTTTTGCTATTACAATCGTATTTGCAGTTCCTAAGTCTATAGATAAATCATTTGAAAAAAGTCCAATTAGTTTGTTAAAAATCATCACGTTACCTTATGCTGTCTGTTTAGACTGTTTTTTGATATACATAGGTGCTTCACCATCATCAATTACAGCTTTTGTTATTAAAACTTCATACCCACCGTACTCTGGAAGTTCATACATGATATCTATCATATTTTCTTCCAAAATCGCGCGCAAACCACGAGCCCCTGTTTTTCTTTTTATAGACTTTTTGGCAATTGCTTTTAGTGCATCTTCCTCAAAGTTTAGCTCGACATCATCGATTGAAAACAGTTTTTTATATTGTTTTATTAGAGAATTTTTTGGTTCAGTCAAAATACGAACCATATCTTCCTCTGTTATTTCGTTAAGAGATGCAATTATCGGAAGTCGTCCAACTAGTTCTGGAATAAGCCCATAGTTAACCAAATCGTCAGGCTCAACCATATCGAAAGTGATTTTTTTCTCATCTTTAGTTTTTTTCTCTTGGTTGAAACCTAAAACATTTTCACCCTGTTTTTTCTTTATGATTTCACCAAGACCATCAAAAGCCCCACCGCATATAAAAAGAATACCTGTTGTGTCCATAGCTATAAAATCTTGATTTGGATGTTTTCTCCCGCCCTTTGGTGGGATGTTTACAACGGCACCCTCTATGATTTTAAGAAGTGCTTGTTGAACGCCTTCTCCGGAAACGTCTCTTGTTATTGAACGATTTTCACTCATACGAGAAATTTTGTCTACTTCATCAATAAATACAATTCCCTGCTGTGCTTTTTCTACATCACCGTCTGCTGCTTGTATAAGTTTTGTTAAAATATTTTCAACATCTTCTCCTACATAACCAGCTTCAGTAAGACTTGTAGCATCAGCTATGGCAATAGGAACATTCAAAACTCTAGCAATTGTTTGAGCCATAAGAGTTTTTCCGCTTCCTGTTGGTCCAATAAGAAGTACATTAGACTTTGCAATTTCTGTATCGTCATCACTTGTTTTGTCTATTTTAAATATTCTTTTATAATGATTGTAGACGGCTACACTGATAAGCTTTCTTGCACGTTCTTGGCCTATTACATAATCACCTAAAAAGTTATTCAGCTCTTTTGGCGTCATAAGTTTTGTAACAGCATCGACTAGTTCACAGTTTTTTGAAGAAGCAGACTCTACATCATCTCCAAACATAATCTTGTATGCTGAAACAACACAATTTTTACATATATATACACCGTTTCCGGCTATTAGAGGGTTCTCTTCACTCTCTTTTGCATCACAAAAGCTACATGCTCTATGAATCATACTTTTTTCCTCTCATATGGGATTCCTCTTTTTGTTTTAATTACAAAATCACACAAGTCATTTACATAATGGTTTTTTGTATTTTCAAGTAACTCATTAGCTACATCTTTTAGTGGTTTTCCTGATTCAAACAGCTCTCTATATGCTGATTTAAGTTCATTTATATCTTCACGGTTAAGATGGCGTCTTAAGCCATTTAAATTTAGACCTCTTAAATTGGCACGGTTACCTTCGGCCATACAAAATGGCGGTACATCCTGAGCAAGTGCAGAAGCTCCTCCAATCATAGCATAGTCTCCAATATGAACGAACTGATGAACCGGAGTCATTCCTCCGATTACGGCATAGTCTCCCATCTCTACATGTCCGGCTAAAGTTGCAGCATTGGCTAAAATACAGTGGTTTCCTATGATTACATCATGTCCGATATGAACATATCCCATAAAAAGATTATGTGAGCCGATAATAGTTTTACCGCCTCCACCTTTTGTTCCAGGGTTGAAAAGTGTGAATTCTCTGATTTTATTACTGTCGCCGATTATAAGCTCAACATCTTCACCGTCGAATTTCAAATCTTGTGGAATTGACCCAATAACCGCATTTGAAAATATATGGTTATTTTTACCAATAGTCGTTTTTCCGCATATAGATGTACTTTGTTCTATTTTGGTTCCATCACCAATAGTCGCTTGTGATGAAATAAAGCAAAAAGGCCCTATCTCAACATCTTTACCTATAACCGCGCCATCTTCGATGACTGCAAGAGGAGAAATTTTACTCAAATCTTTGCCTTTTATTTATCTACAATCATAGCTTTTAATTCAGCTTGTGAAACTAAAATATTATCAACATAAGCTTTGCCGTCGAGCATCCAGATAGCGCCTTTGTTCTTTATGACATTTATGCGGTATTCAAGTCTGTCGCCTGGCTTAACGGGAGCACGAAATTTTGCTTTATCAATACTCATAAAATATACAACTTTATTTGCAGCCTCTTCCTCTGTCATGTCTCCCATGCTTTTAAATGCAAGTATTCCACCAGCTTGAGCCATACCCTCTAGTATCATTACACCTGGATATATTGGGTGACCAGGGAAATGCCCTTGAAAAACATTGTCACCGATAGTTACATTTTTAAACCCAATTAGAGACTCGTTTTCTTTTATATCAGTAACTCTGTCTAGTAGTAAAAATGGGTAACGGTGAGGTATAATTTTTTGAATTTCAGTAACATCCATAATCATAAGTTAGGAGCCTTTATAATAATTTTGGCTATTTTACCTAAAAATATATTAGATTATGATTAGTTTTTCTCTGACATCTTCGTAAGTTTTTGCATCAAGCATAATGGTGAGTTTGGTTTTAGGAATTTTTTCAATAATAACAATAAGAGTTAAGTCGTAATTTGTAGATGTGAGCGTGTTTCTAAACTTTAATTCTTCATTGATATTTGGCTGATTGAATATCAACTCATTTATTGTTTTGTACTCATATCCACATGTAGAGTTGAAAAATTCCAGAGTAACAAATCTTATCTCTTCACGGCTAAAGTAGTGAATATTTTCAAATTCAAACTCTATATTTCCTTGTGCTTTTTTTCTTGGCAAAGTCGAATAAGATAAAGCATATGCAGGGACGATTTCACTCTTACCGGAGATAACTTTAAAACTGAATTGGCGGTAGTTTAAAAATTTCTCTTTTATTATTTTATACTCTACTTTTTTATCTTCGAGTTGCATCCTGTCTCTATACATTTCAACTCTCTCCTCAATAGAAGCAGGGAGAATTTTGTTTGAGACACAAGAGAACATCTCATCCATTAAACGCCCCTGTTGGTCTCTTTGCATGGTTAGTCCAAAGATGCATCCACAGTAGTCTTGTCGGTAAAGCATTTGCTCTTTTGTGACTCGGCTTTGATCTTGTGTACCACCGCCTGAACGGTAATCGACAGCTATAAATTCAACTCCGTATTTTTCGTAAAAAGCATCACCGCTTCGTTTAAGTTGTTCTTGAGATTTTAAAGGACTGACAAGTAGTGTTGTGGTTACTTTTGTTTCGCCAAGATCAAGGGCTTTTTTAGCACTTACATCAAAACGTTTATCAAAGCATACTTCACATCTGGCACCTTTTTCAGGTTCATTTTCTAATCCTCGAACTGCTATCATCCAAGCTTCAAAATCATATTCACCTTCAATTAAATCAATACCGAGTATTTTACAAGAACGCTGTACATCTAAAAAGCGTAGCTGATACTCAGAGTAGGGGTGAATGTTTGGGTCATAAAAAAAGCCGGTAAGTTTTTCACCTGGATAATCACGTTGTAGCTTTTGTAAAAAAAAGTGTGAGTCTACACTGCAACAAATATGTACTAAAATAATATTCTCCTTTTAGCTTTCTTACCAGCTTATTTTTTTATCAGAACCATCTTTTTTCAAAAAGAGTTCCTTGTAAACACCTTCAGGAATCATTGAGTACTCCTGTGATGTTTTAACATCTATAAATACAACTTGAGTATGTCCGTCGTATCTACTTTTATTTATTATTTTAGCATGAAGTTCCGCTTCATAGAGCTTTTCAAGTTCCTTGCTTGTTGCTATTAGCTCATTCTCCTCTTCGGCTATAAGTTCAGCTGTAATTTTTAATTTTTCAGCTTCATTTTTATATTGTTCCACCCTTATCACATCGGTTCTATTGGGTGCTTTTTCAGCTTTTGTAGCAATAATGACTCTTTTTTGAAACACTTTTATTCTGTCTAGTTGTTTAGTGTGTTCAGATAAGCTTTTTTCGTATTCTTGCTTGATTTCTGCAAGTAAAGTTTTTTTAGTGTTCATCTCCCGCTTAAGAGCTTGTGTTTTTTCATGATATGACTCTATCTTGTCGGGGTTTATTATCAGCTTGTTGTGTTGACCGGATATAGTATGAATCTCAATCGATTCAGATGCTATAATAGTTGTATTTGACGTAAGTTCTTCAACAATAACTCTTTTTCCTATTATCTCCCCACCAAGCATTTTTTTTACATGTACATCATCTGCTTTAACTGTTCCATTCTCTAAAATCTCAATCTGTGCAGTTTTTGCTATAAGGTTACCGCGGTGGAGGTGTATTTTTGCATTCTCAACAGCCTCTAGCTGTGAATTTCTATGTGTCTGTTCCCCTACACTTAAATCAGTTGCTTTTACTTTAGCATATGAGCCTACAGTGCCGTCTACATGTAGCTCTTTTACATCTATGCTTACTCCACTTCCAACAGCATCATCTGAACTGTTTTTATTGTTTATATTTATAGATATATCTTTATCTTCTCCTGTGCTTATGGAGCCGGTATTGCGAAAAGAGGCAGAGTTTATGGATACTTCCTTAGATATAGAGATTACATCAGACTCTTTTTTTACATAACCGTTCACTTTTGAGTAGTATTTGATGGAGTTTTCATCCTCTATAGCTTCAATAGTTTCTTTATCGGATCTGTAGTGTGAAAATTCAACTTTTGGCTCGCTTACTGTAATCTGATTGCCGTTGCAGCTTCTTCCATGCAGACATTTTTTTGGCTTTATATACTCAAAAATAAGTTCATTAATATCAACACCCTCAATAAATTTCTTTTCATTTTTTTCATAATGTAAAATAATTGAATCATCAACTGCAAATACGGCTCCCGGAGAACTCGCTATGGTGATTCTTAAATCTTTTTGAAGCGGTTTATTGCATTTCACTACCTTAGAGAGTTTAATCAGCACA
This sequence comes from Candidatus Sulfurimonas baltica, assembly GCF_015265455.1. Classification (NCBI taxonomy): domain Bacteria; kingdom Pseudomonadati; phylum Campylobacterota; class Epsilonproteobacteria; order Campylobacterales; family Sulfurimonadaceae; genus Sulfurimonas; species Candidatus Sulfurimonas baltica. The sequence goes on from NZ_CP054492.1 coordinate 654,802, forward strand.
GAGTTAAGGGTCCCCTCAAAGTGCCCAATAAGCAATCCTAATCGCAATTTTCTTCGGTTTATCTCTTTTTTTAAAAGTTTTGCCAAATTGTCATCGCAAGGGAAAATAGACCCCTTTTTAAAAGTTGCAACAACTTTGCTTTTTGCTTTGTTTAAAGCTATTTCGATTTTTATATTTTCAAAAAATTTATTTTGCATATAAGGTCTTAACTTGATTTTATACTCTTGTTTTACAAAAAGCGAATTGGATCTTAGCGTCTCTTCGTCAAATATTTTTTCAAGTGGCTCTTCTATAATGGTCCAATCTTTATGTTTTACAGATTGAATAAGTGTTTGTACTCCAAGCAAATCAAAATCTACATCGTTTTGTTTGATGTTTCTATCTTTTGCAACTTCATTTATTGTATTAATTATATTAAATGAAATTTTGGTTACAGGGGTGAAAATAAGCACTTATGTGAGCCTTAATCTAGAATTTGCCTATTTTAGTTTGTAGGTTCTTAATATATGCTTTTGTATTGTTGTTTAGGGAAATTATTTTAATGTTTTTCTAAATAGGTGGTAGTTTTCTTTTTCGAGCATCTCTTGCATGTACTTTTTTACACATTTTTTACAATTTATCCATATTCCTGATGGAAGTTTTATCTCAAGTTTTTTCTTCTCTTTAAGCTTGATTATTTTTTTAGGAGACAAAACTTTTGTAACTGGTGTAAAGTCTATATCTGTCAGGTCAATATCGCTTTTATAGTAAATTGTCTGTTGCTTGAATTTGCCCCATCCCGGAATACCATCTTCAGTATAAGGTACTTCATAGCCGTCTTTAAAAGTTACCATTATTTTGTAATAACTATCTTCAAAAACCTGCGACACTTTTCCAGCGCCAAAAATAATTCCGTAAAGTTCATCTTTTACTTTTACATCATCAAAATAAGCCATCTATTTTCCTTTGTTTATTTGGGTGAAAAATTTTATATTATTAAGATTACATTGGTATTACGAAGATTGAAAGTTAGTTACATGTAGCGCAGGTTGTTTGGTTCTCCTCGGATATACCAAGGAGATTTTGCTAATTTATTTAGTTTCGAGAACTTCTATTGAGTTGATTGCATCTTGTCCGGCAATGCTGTCAAGAACTGCAAAGCTATCTTCATCATCTTTTTCAATTGCTCCAAAAACAGTATGAACACCATCTAAGTGAGGAGTTGGTACAAAAGTAATGAAAAATTGACTTCCACCAGTATTTGGTCCGGCGTGAGCCATTGAGAGAGTTCCTCTTCTATGAATAGATACGTTTTGTGCAGTTTCACATGGGATAGCCCAGTCTGGTCCGCCAGTTCCAGTTCCAGTAGGACAACCGCCTTGAGCCATAAAACCAGGGATTACACGGTGAAAATTAAGGTCGTTGTAAAAACCAGTATTTGCCAAATGTGCAAAGTTTGCAACAGTATTTGGTGCTTCTTCTGGAAAAAGTTTTATCCAGATATCACCTTTGCTCGTTGATACTTTTGCCCATTGAAGTTTGCTTAATTCATCAGCACTTAAGTCGTAAGTTTTTAATTGTGTTCTTCCAAACATTTTTCTACCTTTTAGAAATATTTTTTGAAATTATAGTGTAAGTTTATCAATATATAAAATTACTCCTGATGATATTGTTCTAAATGCAATTGAATTATCTAATATTTGCATGTCAAGTAAAAAAATCAGTGTATAATTTTGCCATGACAATTAAAGCACTATTTAAAAACATAACAATAAAACAAGCCAATATATTTACAATTTTAGTTCTGTTTTTTCTTACTATGATGTTTGTTGGACTTCTTGTAGAAGAGATGTATGAGGATTATGAAAGTTTATATGAGCAAAATATTTTAGTTAAAGTCGATAGTGGTGATAACAGCGAGTTGCTCAATCAAAAACAAAAGTCATTAAAATCATTTTTTATAAAAATTGTTTTGGTTATTGTTACTCTCTCTTTCATACTTTTTGCTATATTTCTGGGATTAAATAATATATTTAATAGACTTTTGCAAAGGGATACTCAAACTTTTTTAGATTTTTTTGAAAACGCAGCACAAAGAGATCAGGTGATAAATCCAAATATGATTTTTTTTAAAGATTTCAAGGTAATGATAGGGTACGCTAATGATATGGTGGAAAAAATCAGTGAACAGAAATATGCCCTTATGGATATGAACCTTGACTTAGAAGAGAGGGTCAAGAGAAAAACAAGAGATTTGCAAATAATAAATAAAAATCTCGAAAAAGAAAAAATCTTTTCGCAGGAGTTATTAAAATCACAAAAAGAGTTTTTAAAATATGCAGTTCACGAGACGAATACTCCTTTAAGCGTTATATTGACAAGTATTGAACTTTATGTCATGAAAAATAAAAAAGATAGACAACTCTCAAAAATAGAAGCAGCAGTAAAAAATATTTTTAGTATATATGATGATTTAAGCTATTTGGTTAAAAAAGATCAAGTCGAGTATCCAAAAGTTGTGATAAATATTAAAAATTACCTCTCTGGCAGAATAGATTTTTTTACAGAAGTAGCGGAACTATCTAGAATTAGTTTTAACTACAATCCTCCTGCTGAAGAGTTGCATATATATTTTAATGAAACAAAACTTCAGCGAATTATAGATAACACAATAACAAATGCAATCAAATATACTCTTGCAAATAAAGAGGTACATGTAAGCTTAAATAAAAATGGTTCACATGTAGAGTTCTCTATGGGAAGTCATTCCAAAGCCATTAAAGATACAAATAAAGTTTTTGATGCTTACTATAGAGAAGAGGAGAATAGAGACGGTTTTGGTTTAGGCTTGCAATTGGTCCGAACTATTTGTGATGAAGAGGGGGTTGAGATTGAAGTTAGCTCAGATGACTCTTTTACAAGCTTTAGCTATAAGTTTAAAATGATGGGTGCGTAATGAAGATACTTTTACTAGAAGATGAGGTGATGCTCAATGAATCTATATGCGAGTATTTAGAGTCCCAAGGACACTTGGTCGAGACATATTTTGATGGGCTAGAAGCATATGAGAACATAAAAAAGAACTCTTATGATTTACTGATTTTAGATATCAATGTTCCGGGAATGGATGGGCTTAGTTTTTTAGAAAATATTCATGCACTTAAAATACATGTACAGACAATATATATTAGCGCTTTAGTGGATATAGAGGATATATCCCGTGCTTATGATTTGGGTTGTTATGACTACTTGAAAAAGCCGTTTCATCTAAAAGAGTTGTCATTAAGAGTAGACAGAGTTAAACTCTCCAGCGATATTCCAAGAGTTCATCTTAGGCTTTCAAAAAATTACAGCTATGACCAAGAGCACAGCACCCTTCTTTTTAATGGAGAGTATCAAACTTTAAGTAAAAGACAATCTCAAATAATTGATCTTTTATCAAGAAATAGAGGTATGGTAGTTGATTTTGAGCAGTTTCAGATATATGTTTGGGATGAGCAAATAGTAGATAACGCTACCATAAGAGCTGAAATAAACAGGCTTAAGAAGTTTCTAAAAGAAGAGGTCATATTAAATGTTCGCGGTATGGGGTATATGATAGAGAAGCCTTGACCGCCCGGCAGCGAGCTAGAACTATTTAAAACATAAATAAAAATATCTTATATAAGGTTTATTAAATATAGACCTTTATATGCTACAAATCTACACACAATTCACAAATTTTAAATTTATATAATAATTTCTTTGCATTGCTACACTCATGCTATTCTCTTATCTTAAGATTGTAATGTTTAAAAATGCAGAGAAGGAAAATATATGAAAAAACAGTTACTTTTTAGTGCTATTACAGCAGGACTTATTTGTTCAGTTAACGTTCAAGCAGCTGAAGACTTAAGTACTATGTTTAGTGAAGGTAAGACAAGCGGTCAAGTAAGAATGTTCTACGTTGATAGAGAATATCAAGGAAGTTCAGGAACAAACAACCAACGTAATTCAATGGCTGTTGGTGGTCATTTAAAGTTTGAAACGGCTGATTATAATGGTCTTAATTTTGCAACTGCTGTTTATACAACTAATGATATAAACTTATTTGATTATTCAGACAATGCATCTGAAGATTCTCTTAAAAAAGATCCAACTCTTTTAGGGCCAGATGGCTCTTACTCAATTTTAGGTGAAGCTTATGTAGGTTACAAAAGAGGTAACACTTCATTTAAATATGGTCGTATGTCATTTGACTCTGCGATGATGGGTGGCGATGATGCAAGAATGTTGAAAAACTTGTTTCAAGGTTATGTTTTAACTAATAAAGATATTACTAATGTAAATATCCAGTTAGCTCACATAACTAAATTTGCTCAAGGTACATTTGGTAATGTTTATGGTGCAGGCGGAATATTAGGAGCAACATCAGGTTATTCAGCTCATGATGCTACAAGTCAAGTTGGCAGTTTTAAAAATATGGGTGAGTATGCTGTTGGAAAAAACACTAACGGTGTTACATCTTTAATGGCTACATATAAAAATGGTAATTTTAAAGCAAAAATCGGTGATGACTATGCACACGATTTATATAATACAATCTACGCAGATGCTTCAATCTCATGGACATGTTTATTTAGTGACAAAGTAAAGCCTTTTTTTGCTGCGCAAGCTATTAAGCAAAACAGTGTTGGTGATAAGTTGATGAAAGATTCAGGTTTGGGTGGAAACGGTGAAATTGATTCTTCTTACTGGGCTGGTAAGTTTGGTGCGAAGGCTGGCGGATTTACAGGTTATGTTGCATACTCTACAACAGGCAAAAACAGTGCAACAGACAGCTCTTATAAAAATGCAATTATTACTCAATTTGGTGGTATGCCGGCATTTACTCAGGGTATGGTAACGCGTCATCAGTTTTTAGCCGGTACAGACACTACAAAATTTGGAGCTTCTTACAGTTTTAAAGAGATGGGAACAAATGCTTCATTGGCTGGTTATTATGCATCATTTGATATGGATGCAAATTCTGGTTATGGTGGAACAAGAACAGCTACTGAAGCAGGTTTTGATGCTATATACTATCCTGCATCTGTTAAAAACCTTCAATTACGTTTTCGTGGAAATTTTCCAAGAGACTTCGCTGGTTCTGATGCAACAACTACGACCGGTTGGAACGAGTATCGTCTAATCGCAAACTATAATTTCTAAAGGAAATAAGTATGAAAAAAGAACTTGTTGAACAAATCAAGGCAAATCCTGATTATCAGACTCTAGTTAAAGCTAGATCTGGTTTCGCGATTAAACTATCAATAGCTATGCTTGTTGTGTATTTCACATTTATATTAACAATCGCATTCAACCCAGCTGCTCTTGGAGCTCCTTTATCAGCTGACTCAGTTACAACAATCGGTATTCCGATAGGTATGGCTGTTATCGTATTTGCCTTTATATTAACAGGTATTTATACTAAACGTGCAAACAGTGAATTTGATGATTTAAATAATAAAATCAAAAATTCTATAAAGGAAAACTAGATGAATAGAATTTTTTTATTTTTAATACTAGGTACTATTGCAGTTTTTGCTTCTGGTGCTATAGAGGGTGAGATACAAAAACAGTCACTTAATATGTCTGCAATCGTAATGTTCTTACTATTTGTCGGCGGTACTTTAGGTATTACTTACTGGGCAGCTAAACGTACAAAATCTGCAAAAGATTTTTATACTGCTGGTGGTGGAATTACAGGTTTTCAAAATGGTATGGCAATCGCTGGTGACTACATGTCAGCTGCGTCATTCTTAGGAATATCTGGTCTTGTTTACCTTAAAGGTTACGATGGACTAATCTACTCTATCGGTTTTTTAGTTGGTTGGCCAATTATCCTTTTTATGATTGCTGAGCCTCTTAGAAACTTAGGTAAATATACTTTTGCTGATGTTGCTTCATACAGACTTCGTCAAGGTCCAATCCGTACTTTAGCGGCTTCTGGTTCTATCGCAACTGTTATTCTTTACCTAATCGCTCAAATGGTTGGTTCTGGTAAACTTATCCAGCTTCTATTTGGTCTTCAGTATGAAGTAGCGGTTATTCTTGTTGGTGTATTGATGGTTTTATATGTAACTTTTGGTGGTATGCTTGCAACTACTTGGGTACAAATAGTAAAAGCATTCTTATTACTTTCAGGTGCAACATTTATGGCAATCGCTGTTATGGCACACTATGACTTTAGTTTTGGTGCTCTGTTTGCTCATGCTACAGAACTTAAAGGTATTGAAATTATGAGTCCGGGTGGACTAGTTTCTGATCCTGTTTCGGCAATATCTCTTGCAGTCGCTCTAATGTTTGGTACAGCTGGTCTTCCACACATTTTAATGAGATTTTTTACAGTTGCTGATGCTAAAGAGGCTCGTAAATCAGTTTTCTATGCAACAGGTTTTATCGGTTATTTCTATATTTTAACTTTTATTATCGGTTTTGGCGCAATTGTTATGGTTTTTCAAAACCCACAATATTTAGATTTAGCTAAACAAGCTATTAGCGGTGGTTCTCCAATTCTTGGTGGAAACAATATGGCTGCAATTCACTTATCACATGCAGTTGGTGGTGATTTCTTCCTAGGCTTTATATCAGCTGTTGCATTTGCAACTATTTTAGCTGTTGTATCTGGTCTTACTCTTGCTGGTGCATCTGCAATAAGTCATGACTTATATGCATCTGTTATCATGAAGGGTAAAGTTGATGGTATCAAAGAGATGAAAGTATCTAAAATAGCTACTATTATTCTTGGAATTATTGCTATCATTATGGGTATTATGTTTGAAAAACAAAATATTGCATTCGTTGTTGGTCTTGCTTTTGCTATCGCTGCATCTGCTAACTTCCCAATTTTATTCCTTTCTATGTATTGGAAAAAATTAACTACACGTGGTGCTGTAATTGGTGGTTCTTTAGGTCTTGCAACAGCAGTACTATTAGTTATATTAGGTCCAATCGTATGGGTACAAATTTTAGGAAATGCTGAAGCAATTTTCCCTTATAAATACCCAGCATTGTTCTCTGTAACTGCGGCATTTGTTGGTATCTGGTTCTTTTCTATTACAGATAGCTCACATGATGCAGAAAAAGAGAGAGAAGCTTTTGAAGCTCAATATATCAGAAGTCAAACTGGTATTGGTGCAGAAGGCGCTAGTGATCATTAATAGTCCGCGAAGGAAGAGTAATCTCCCTAGCTTCGCTTGGGCCGCTGAGGCCACTGAAGTTAGCCTCTTTTGAGGCTAATTAAATATGTGGGGTTGATTTTATTATGAGTATTTTAGACCAGAGAAAACTTATTGAGTCTATTCATCCATTTGAATTGTTAAGTTCTACTACTTTAGACAATCTTATGAAAAAAATTGATATAGCATATTATCCTAAAGACACACTTCTAATCTCAAAAAACCTCCCATCTATTGCATTTTATATAATCATTAAAGGTTCAGTTGCTGAATTTATAGATGATGAGCTTCACAACGTCTACAGCGCAGGTGATAGTTTTGATGCTGATGCACTAATATATGACAAAAGTGAAGGTAAATTTATAGTAGATGAAGATTTGGTTTGTTACGAGATAAAAAAAGAAGATTTTATCGATTTAATGCAAAACAAAAAAGTCCAAGGTTACTTTTTACAAAACTTTGTGACCCGTCATCAACATTTAAAAGATTATGATGCACAGAGTGATTTGACGCCATTTTTAATGTCAAAAGTATCAGATATGTTTTTACATACTGCTTGTATAGTAGATAAGAGTGAAACCATATATGATTCTGTAGTTAAAATGAAAGAGTTAAAGACAAGCGTTGTTATAGTCGAAGATAGCTCTGTATGCTATGTTGTTAACGATACAGACATCAGAGATAAAGTCATACTTGGCGGTATAGATGTTCATAGTCCTATTGGTATAATAGCTTCCAACACTGTTATTAGCATAGATGTAAATGACTTTTTATTTAATGCTCTTTTGCTTATTACACACAATGAAATAAAAAGAGTTGTAGTAATGGAAGATGGAAAAATTAAAGGTGTTTTAGAACAGCTTGATTTATTGAGTTATTTCGCTAACCACTCCCATTTGGTTGCAGTACAGATAGATAAAGCTAAGAGTGTAGATGACCTTAAAAATATTCAAAATGATTTAAAAAATCTTTTAATAGTTTTGCATTCAAAAGGTGTTAAAGTACGCTATATCACCAAACTTGTCTCAACACTAAATATTAAGATATATAAAAAAGTTTTTGGCATGTGTTTGGATAAGTCTCTTCACGATAAATGTGCTTTAATCGTAATGGGTTCAGAGGGAAGAGAAGAGCAGAGTGTTAAAACAGACCAAGATAATGCACTTATTGTAAAAGATGGTGTTGATGTTGAACTTTTTCGAGAACCAATGATAAAGTTAAACCATTATTTACTTGAACTTGGTTTTCCAATATGCCTGGGCAATGTAATGGTTAGCAATGAATTTTGGAGAAGAGATGTAAGTGGCTACAAGTCTCTTATTGATCAGTGGATTACAAGTTTAAGCGAGGAAGGTTTACAGCAATTGAGCATATTTTTAGATGCTAAGTGTGTTGCTGGAAATAATGACTTGTTAGGTGAACTCACAGATTACCTTCATCATAGTTTTCACTCTCGTGATGATGTTTTGGCGCATCTGGCAAAAGCTGTTTTGAGTTTTGAAACACCTTTGTCTCTTTTTTCAAGTTTCGTATTAGAGAAGAGCCATAACAATAAACTTGACTTAAAAAAAGGCGGTATTTTCGCACTAGTTCACGGTATAAGAACATTGGCTCTTCAATATGAGATCCATGAGACTAGCACTATAATGAGAATAAAGGAGTTAAACAATAGAGGTGTAATTGATAAAAATTTTGCAACAGAGTTGATGGAGAGTTTTGACACATTATCATCTATTCGTCTAAAAGCGATGCTAGAGGCGAAAAGCTTAGAGGAGAGTAACTATATAAATCCTAAAAATCTGCAAAAAATCCAGATGGATTTACTCAAAGATAGTTTTAAAGTTATAAATAAGTTCAAAAAATTTATGAGCTTTCATTTTCATTTAAATATGGTCGGATGATGTTATATTCTCTTTTTGATAACTACAAGAGGAAGCGAAACCTGGCAAAATTAAAGGATAATGGCTTTTCATATCTTTTTGATAAAGATGAGAGTGGTGAGTATGTTGTTTTCGATACGGAGACAACAGGTTTAAACCCAAAAGAGGATGAAATCCTATCTATTGGTGCAGTTAAGATAAAAGATAATAAAATACTGACATCACAAACTTTTGAGGTGTATGTTAAAAATTCTAAAAAGATAAGTTCTAAAAGTATAGAGATTCATAAAATCAGACCATGTGATTTAGAAAATGCTAGAAACAGCAAAGATGCGGTTAAAGAATTTTTAGAGTTTATAGGTTCACGTCCTCTTATAGGTTACTATTTAGAGTTTGATGTAAGTATGATTAATAAGTATGTAAAGCCAATCCTTGGAATTACTTTACCAAATGAGATGATTGAGGTTTCCGAGATATATTTCAATCAGAAAATTACTTTGATACCTCAAGGAAATATTGATTTACGCTTCGATACAATACTAAAAAATTGTTCGTTGCCAAACATGGGTTCGCATAACGCAGTTAACGATGCTATTATGACTGCCATGATTTATTTAAAATTAACACAAAACAAAGGAAAATAGATGTCAAAACAAGTTTTTAAACCAAATAAAGAGTTCTCTAAAAATGCACGCATAAAAAACATGTGTGAATACCAAGATTTACAGGATTTTGCAGCTGAAGATTATGAGGGTTTTTGGGGTTCATATGCTAAAGAGAAATTAGAGTGGATTGAGCCGTTTACTAATGTGTTGGATGAGAGTAATGCTCCATTTGTTAAGTGGTTTGACGGTGGAAAACTAAATGTTTCTTCACAATGTATTGACCGTCACTTAGATTCTCGTAAAAACAAAGCAGCTATCATATTTGAAGGCGACAGAGGCGACAAACAAATCATAACTTACCTTGAGTTATATTACAATGTAAATAAATTAGCGAATCTTTTAAAAGAGGACTTTGGTGTTCAAAAAGGTGATAGAGTTGTTATTTATATGCCAATGATTCCTGAAGCTGCTTATGCGATGCTTGCATGTGCAAGAATAGGTGCAATTCACTCTATTGTTTTTGGTGGATTTTCTTCTGAAGCACTTAAAGATAGAATCGAAGATGCTGAGGCAAAAGTTGTAATTACTGCAGATGGAGCATATAGAAAAACTAAACCTTATATGTTAAAGCCAGTTGTCGATGCAGCTATTGATGAAAACTCACCAGTAAAAAAAGTTTTAGTTGTTGAGAGAAATAACGAAGATGTTACGTGGGTGGCTGGAAGAGATTACTCATATAATGAACTTATAAAAAATAAATCAGGTGTATGTGAGCCTGAGGTTATGGATGCTGAAGACCCTTTATTCTTACTATACACGTCTGGTTCTACAGGTAAGCCAAAAGGTGTTCAGCACAACAGTGCAGGGTATATTCTTTGGGCTCAAATGACTATGGAATGGGTATTTGATGTAAAAGAGAACGATACTTACTGGTGTACTGCCGATGTTGGTTGGATTACTGGTCATACTTACATAGTATATGGACCACTTGCAATGGGTGCTACAACTGTAATGTTTGAGGGTGTTATTACTCACCCTGATGCTGGACGTCCTTGGAAAATGGTTGAAGAGCACAGAATTAACCAGTTCTATACAGCTCCAACTGCTATACGTGTGCTTCATAAGATGGGTGAGCATGAGCCTGCTAAATATGATCTGTCTAGCTTAAAAGTTTTAGGAACTGTTGGTGAGCCAATTGATCCTCCTGCTTGGAAATGGTACTATGAAGAAGTTGGTGCTTCTAAGTGTGCTATAGTTGATACGTACTGGCAGACTGAGACAGGTGGACATGTAGTATCACCACTTCCGGGTGCTACACCGATTAAAGCAGGATGTGCAACACTACCACTACCAGGAATTATGGCTGAAATTTTAGATCCTGCAACAGGTGAATTAGCTGAACCAGGTGAAACAGGATACATGTGTATAACTCGTCCTTGGCCTTCTCAAATTCGCGGTGTTTGGGGTGACCCAGAGAGATATATTAAATCATATTTCGGTGATGTAAAAAAAGATGGCAAAGCTGTTTATTTTACAGGTGACGGAGCACGTTATGATGAGGATGGCTACATCACAATCACAGGCCGTACAGATGATGTTATTAATGTTTCAGGACATAGAATGGGAACAGCTGAAGTTGAAGCTGCAATCAAAAAGCATCCTAACGTAGCTGAGGTAGCAGTTGTAGGTAAACCACACGATATAAAAGGTGAGGGTATCTTTGCTTATATTGTGTTAAAGTCAGACAAAGGTGTTGCTGATGAGGTTGAAGAAGTTAAGGCAATTAATAAAGTTATTCAAAAAGAGATAGGTAATATTGCTCTTTGTGATGACATGGTATTTGCTCCAGGACTTCCTAAAACTCGTTCAGGTAAAATCATGAGAAGAATTCTACGTGCTATTGCGAAAGGCGAAGAGATTACTCAAGATATTTCAACACTTGAAGATCCAAGTATTGTTGAAACAATATCAACTATGGTGAATAAATAGATATTATTTAGTTACATGTAGGGAATAACCTACATGTAAAAATGATATAATTTCATAATTAAACAACAAAGAGTTATTATGGAATTATGTGTTGCCCTCGACTTACCCACAAAACAAGAAAATTTAGATTTAATCCACAAAATAAAAGATTATGATGTTTGGCTAAAAGTTGGACTTCGTACATATATTCGTGATGGTGAAGACTTTTTACTTGCTATTAAAAAAATAAACCCTGATTTTAAAATATTTTTAGACTTGAAACTTTATGATATTCCTAATACCATGGCCGATGCAGCAGAGTCTATTATGGGGCTTGGAGTTGATATGTTTAATATTCATGCAAGTGCTGGAAAACGTGCTATGAAAGAGGTTATGGAGAGAATTAGCTCATATGAAAACAGACCGATAGTTTTGGCAGTAACGGCACTTACATCTTTTTCAGAAGAAGAGTTTTGTGAAGTGTATGAAAAAAGTATTGCTACGAAGGCTGACCAATTCGCAAAAGATGCTTATGATAGTGGTTTAGATGGAGTAGTGTGTTCAGCTTATGAGAGTGAATCTATTAAAAATATTACAAGTAAAGAGTTTATGACTTTAACTCCTGGAATCCGACCTTTCGGTGAGGATGCAGGTGACCAGCAAAGAGTAGCAGATGTTGAGTTTGCTCTAAATGCACAAGTAGATTTTATTGTGGTTGGTAGACCTATTTATAGAGCCCAAAATCCTGCAACAGTAGTAGAAAAGATTTTAAAAAAGCTCTAACTTTCTTTTATTACCCTTTGCATTAATTCTTTAAATTTTGGATGCTCTTTGTCCAATTTCATTAAAATATTATTTTTATTGATTTTATAAGTTCCTGTTGAATTAATAAAGATATCTGCTTTGAGATCTACTCTAGTGTTTAAATCTAAGATTTTAAAACTAAGATTATCAAGAATCAATGGCGGCTTGTTCTTTGATTCAAAATAACTAAGAACCATATGGTACTGCCCAGTATATTTTTCATAAGCAGTAGTTATAAAAAGTTTATCTTTAGAAAAACCAAGTTTTAAAAGTGTAAAGTACTTTATAATGGCGTAGTCCTCACAGTCGCCATAACCACAAGTCAAAAACTCTTTAGGAGTTTCCCAATAGTCACTTTTGTTATGATTTACCATGTCAGATTTTGTAGGTAATTGATTTAAATAAAAATTTACTCTGTCTAACCGTTTTTGGATAGGCAGTTTTTTTAATGATTCTATAGTCTCAGTATAATCAAGTGCTCTATTCTTAGCAACTTGCCCTGAGTGTTTTTTTATATTGTTTAGTTCATACTTTGTAAAATTAGGATAGTTTGAGGCATAAACAATGGTACATGTAAAAAAAAATGATTTAAAAATTTTAATATTCATTAAGCCTCCATTAATTGAGTAATCATATGCAACAATAGTTCCATAAAATTACGATTTTATTTTTTATTTTTTATTTTTTCTTTGAGGTTGTCATATTGTTTAAAATTATTAGCAATTTTTGTTAGTTTATACTCTTTATCTATCTTGTAAACACCACTTGAATTGATAAATATGTCTGCCTCTAAATCTACTCTTTTTTCTATGTCTAAGATTTTAAAACTAAGATTATCTAAAATAAGTGGTGGCTTATTCTTATCTTTAAAATAACTAAGAACCATATGGTAGCCCCCATAGTATTTTTCGCGTACTGTAGTGAGAAATAATTTTTCTTCTTTAAATCCTAGTTTTAATAGTGTGAAGTATTTGATTATTACATAATCTTCGCAATCTCCATAACCAGTAATTAAAAATTCTTTTGGAGTTGACCAGTAATCTTCTTGCTTTTGAGTTATTGCGTCATATTGTGGTAAAAGTTTGTTTAAATAAAAATTTACTTGTATTAATTGTTTAGATTTTGGATATTTTTTGAAGAGTGCAATACTTTGTTCATAGTCAATAATTCTGTTTTTAGAAATAGAGCCTGATTTTTTTTCTATATTATGTAACTCTTGAATTGTAAAGTTAGGATAGTCCGAAGCATTAATTATGGAAAAAAAGAACACAAATATAAATATTTTGATATTTACTCCTCATATAAACAATACTGAAATTATACACTCTTTGTATAAAAATATTTCTACATGTAATCTTAAAATTATATAATTAAGCTAATTGTTATAAATATATGATTATAATCACGGTCTTCAAATGGACGAGTGGGTGAGCGGCTGAAACCACATCCCTGCTAAGGATGCGTACGGGTAACTGTACCGAGAGTTCGAACCTCTCCTCGTCCACCACTTGAAGACCCTCAAAATAGGCATTCTTAAAACTCTCATAATTAATTAATCACTTAAAGACGACAAAAAGACGACATATTCTATATTCAAACTATACAACATTATTTATCATTTAGGTATGAATATATTGGGATTTCATACGAGAAACAGAGATGAATAACAAAAATTAAATAAATCTATTAAGAAAGATTTTTACTATATTTTAGATAGACTTATTATAATAATTTAAAGTGAGTGCAGTTTATATGAACGAAGCCAAAACAAGAACTAATTTAATTAATGATGAGTTAAGCAAGTGCGGGTGGAATGTTCAAGATATTACGAAAGTAATTGAAGAGTATGTCATTGAACTTGATGATGACTTGCCACCATTTTTTGATAGAACTAAAAGATTTGTAGATTATGCTCTTAAAAATAAAGCTGGACAAATCATAGCTATCGTTGAAGCTAAAAGAGAAAATAAATCTGTTGGAAGTGCTAAGACACAAGCAGAGTATTATGTTCGTAGAATAAAAAATGTTCAAGGCTTTGCTCCATTTGTTTATATCACTAACGGGCTTGAAATAGAATTTTGGGATAGTGAAAATTTTCCTATACGAAAAGTCCTCTCATATCATTCATTGGACGATTTAGAAACTTACAGAAAACGCAACGAGAACAATATAAAATTATCTCCTGAATTACTCAATAAAGATATAGCAGGAAGATACTATCAAGTAAATGCTATTACTAAATCACTTGAAACCCTAAACAATAAACACAGAAGTATTTTATGGGTAATGGCTACGGGAACGGGTAAGACAAGAACGATTATCTCCCTTGTAGATATTTTACTTCGTCAAGGCTACATTAAAAGAGTTTTATTCTTAGCAGATAGAAGAGAATTAGCTCGTCAAGCTATGGACAACTTCAAAGAGCATTTACCAAATCAATCACGAGAACGCATAGAAGCTGATAGTTTTGAAAAAGATAAAAGACTGTATGTATCAACTTATCAAACTATGATGAGCTTACTCAAAAAGACGGAGATATCACAAGGCTTTTTTGATTTAATCATAGCGGACGAAAGTCATAGAAGTATTTACAACTACTATGGACAACTATTTTTAAAGTTTGATGCCATAAAGTTAGGTCTTACAGCTACCCCAGTTGATTTTATAGATAGAGATACATTTCAGTTTTTTGGAACAGATAGAGGCAATCCAACTTTTGCTTACACCTACGAAGAAGCTATAAAAGACGACTTCTTATCTGATTACGAAGTTATGAGTGTTCAAACGAAGTTCCAAGAAGAGGGAATTAAATTTACTCTCCTTTCAAAAGAAGAACAAGAAAAGTTAAGAAACAGCGGATACATAGAGGAAGATATAAACTATGAGGGTTCAGCCATTGAGAAGATGGTTATCAATGATGACACGAACAGAAAAATTCTCACTACTTTTATGGAAAACTGCTACATACACCCAATATCAAACCTACCATCAAAAACGATTATCTTCGCAGTGAGCAAAAAACACGCTTATAGATTAGAGACACTCTTTAACGAACTATTTCCACAGTATCACTCAAAGGTGGCTAAGGTAATCGTTTCGGAGCTAAACAATACAGAAGAGCTTATCAAAGAGTTTAGAGATGTAAATAGTGGCTTCAATATAGCTATATCAGTTGATATGCTTGATACTGGAATAGATGTTCCAAGTATTATGAACCTTGTGTTTGCTAAGCCAGTTTTCTCTCGTGCTAAATTTTGGCAAATGATAGGAAGAGGAACAAGACTTTATGACGAAGAGTTTTTAAAAGAGAAATTCGTAATCTTTGACTTTTGGGGTAATTTTGATTACTTCAATGAAAATCCTGAGGGGTTTGAGCCAAGTGAGCAAATAAGTCTCAATAGAAAACTTTTTAATGAAAATATGATAATGTTAAAATCACTTCAAGGTGAAGAGTTTGAACATATCAAGCAAGAGATAAAATCTCAAATAGAAGCACTTCCAAGAGAGGACTTCTTCATTAAATCAAAAGCTTCGCTTCTAAGTAAAGTGAATAACGATTTTTACAACAATCTAAGAGACAACCTTATGGCTCTTGGAAACATTTCTGAGCTTGTAGATAGACTTGAAGTGAAAGAACCGCAAGAACTACAATTTCGCATAAAAGTGAAAAAACTTCAAAATGTAAAAATCAAAGAAGACACTAAACTTATTGAAAAATATATCAATAGCATTTTAGTAGATATTGAAAAGCTTCGTATCAACAAAAGTATATCCGCTGTCAATACTCATAGTGAGCTTTTAGACAAAGCAAGCGAGGGGCGATACTGGTATGAGATGGATTTTACATCTACCAATGAGATAACAGACATCATCGCACCGCTTATGAAGTATAAATCAAGAGCTGAGATAGTTGTAGGGCATTTCGATTTAGAGGATTTTATAGATACCACTAAGATAAAAAGCGTGAAACCGCTTCATAGCAGTGTTGAGCTAAAAGCTTATGAAGAGCACATACGAAAAACCATTCAAAAGATGGTAAATGAAAGCCCGACATTACAACAGTTGTTTGTTGGAGCTACACTAAGCGATGAAGAGATAGAACTACTCAAAAATGAGCTACTCAAAGAAGATATAGAGGTAGAAAAGCTTAGTGAGATATACGAGTGTAAGTCATATGACTTGGTTGAGATATTTAAAGCCATTATAAACAAGAAAGAGTATAAACTTCCGCATCTTTTAGATAACTTTCTTCGTAATCATAAACTCACATCTTCACAGATAGATTTTATAAAAGCTATAAGGCATTATGTGGAAGAGAAACACGACATAAATAGAAAAGATTTAATGACAAATCCATTCACAAAGTTCCATAAAATGGGAATAATGGGAATGTTTCAAGGCTCACTTATGAATGAGCTGGTAGAGATAATTGACGATAAGGCAGATGTTAAATGATAGGAAAAGTTCCTAATGGGTGGAGAGTTGAGAAACTTGAAAATCTTTGTGATGTATCTACGGGCAAAAAAGATGCTAATCACGGTGTAGAAAATGGACAATATTTGTTTTTTACTTGTGCCGCCAAACCAATAAAGAGTAATACATATAGTTTTGAAGGAAAGTCAATCATTCTTGCTGGAAATGGTGCTAATGTTGGATTAGCATTGTATTATGATGGTAAGTTTGAGGCTTATCAAAGAACTTATATTCTCAATAATTTCACAGAAAATTCAAGATACATATTTTACAATTTAAAACGATACTGGATTGTTCATAACGAAAGTAAGCAGTTTGGTTCTGCTACAAACTATATCAAAATGGATAACATAACGAAATATCCAATTCTAATTCCACCACTCCAAAAACAAGAGAAGATAGTAAAAGTTCTTGATATTAGCTCTGCTTTGATAGAGAAACAAAAAGAGCTTATAGCGAAGTATGATTTGTTTTTAAAATCAAAGTTTATAGAGATGTTTGGCGATCCTATTAAAAATCCTATGGGGTGGAAGATTGAAAAACTTGATAAATTTACTACTCTTGTATCAAGTGGTTCTACTCCAAAAGGTGGGCAAAGTTCTTATTTAGATGAGGGAGAAATAAGATTTATCCGAAGTCAAAATGTTAGAATGAATGAAATGGATTATGACGGTATTTATTATATTTCAGAAGAAGTTTATACTAAAATGAAAAGAAGCCAAGTCAAATTTAATGATGTATTATTAAATATTACGGGTGCTTCAATCGGCAGAACAGCTATTTACAAAGATACTACAAGAGCAAATGTAAATCAACACGTTTGTATCATTAGACTTACTGAACAGTTAAATAATGAATATCTTAGCTTTATGATTTCTACTGATAGTTTTCAAAATCAAATTATTTCCAATCAATCTGGGGCTACAAGAGAAGCCTTAAATTATACTCAGATTAAAAAGTTCAATATTCCATATCCACCAATATTACTACAAAATAAATTTGCTTCAATCGTTGAAAAAACAGAGAAAATAAAAGAGCAAGAAGTTAAAAAGTTAGAGCACTTGGAAGTTTTACATAATAGCCTTATGGATAAAGCTTTTAAAGGTAAGGTCTCATAAATGGGTGTAGCAGAAAAATTTCAGAATTTTTGTTCAAATATACGAATTTCAGATACAAATGTTTCAAATATTTCGTATCGATATAAGCAAATTACTAAACGATTAAATACTGATTTTTATGTTAGCACATCAGAAACAAACCATAGTTTATATGTAGGTTCATATGGAAGAGATACAGAAATTCATATCAGTGATATAGATATGCTTTTTATATTGCCGTATGATGTTTATGTTCAATATGATAATTATAAAGGTAATGGGCAATCAGCCTTACTACAAGCAGTAAAAAACTCTATACAAAAAACATATAACTCATATATAAAAGCTGATGGACAAGTAGTTAAAGTTGATTTTACTGATGGCATAAATTTTGAGATTGTTCCTTGCTTCATTAACACAGATAAAAGTTATACTTACCCTGACAGCAACAATGGAGGCTCTTGGAAAACTACCAACCCAAAACCTGAAATAGAAGAAATAAGACAAGCAAATATTTTATATAACAAAAATTTAAAGCAGTTATGTCGTATGGCAAGAGCTTGGAAAGATAAATGGGATGTTCCAATGGGAGGATTACTAATTGACACATTGGCATACAACTTTATAAAAACTTGGGAAAACAAAGATAAATCATTCTTGTATTATGACTTTATGACAAGAGATTTTTTAAAATATTTGAAAGAACAAAATGAAAACCAAAGCTATTGGTTGGCAGTTGGTAGTAATCAATATGTATGGCGAACAGGCAAATTTGAATATAAAGCCTTACAATGCTATAACATAGCAATAAAAGCAATAGATTATGATACTAATGGAAATGAATATTCAGCAAATGAAAAATGGAGAGAAATTTATGGCACTAAATTCTAATATGGAAGTTTTAGAGGCTCAGATAAGAGAACTTTTTGGGCGAACAGTATGGACGCATAAAACACAAGAAAAATGTGCGGATATACTAAATGCGAGAAATCATACTATTAAAATTATTCAGATTGTCTTATCGGCATTAACTACAACTGGTATATTGATTACAGTTTTTGGAGATAATGATGTAGTTGGAATTATATCTGCGATTATTTCAACAACTCTACTTATTTTAACAACCTATATAAAAAATTATAATTTAGGACAAATAGCTCAAAAACATTCTGATGCCGCAATAAAATTATGGAACATTAGAGAAAAATATTTATCACTTTTAACAGATATTAAAATTAATGCTATGACAGAAGCACAAATTCGAGAGCAAAGAGACATATTACAAAAAGAGCTTTTTACTGTTTATAAAGGTGCTGAAAGAACAATTAATAAAGCTTATGATGAAGCTTCCAAAGCATTGAAACAAAATGAAGAGCTAACTTTTAGTGATGAAGAGATAGATAATTTCTTGCCTGATAAGCTTAGAAAAGGTGGGAAATAGTGGCGATATTTAAACTCGATAATGATAATTTTAAAAAAATAGAGCAAACGCAATTCTCTAACGAGGGTATATTAGAAAGACAACATATTCAAAATGCTCTTAAAAAGCAGATAGATGTCATAGCTCCTGATATATTGATTATTTCAGAAGAGTTTTCCGAATGGAGCGATAGCAAACGAAGAATAGATTTACTTGGTATAGATAAAGATGGAAATATAGTTGTAATCGAACTCAAACGCACTGAAACTGGTGAGCATATGGATTTACAAGCTATACGATATGCTTCAATGGTTTCAACACTTACCTTTGTTAGAGCAGTAGAGATTTTTAGCAAGTATCTTATTTCAATAGAGAGTGAATTAAATGCCGAAGATGAGCTGTTAAGTTTTATTGGAGACAATAAAGATAATTTTGCTTCGGATGTTAGAATTATTTTGGTTTCAAGTGATTTTTCCAAAGAGCTTACAACATCTGTAATGTGGCTCAATGAAAGAGACTTAGATATTCGCTGTTATAGGCTTATACCTTATAAACATAATGAAGATATTTTGATAGATGTTCAACAGATAATCCCACTACCTGAGGCAGAGAGCTATCAAGTAAAAGTAAGAGAGCAAAAAGAAGAGCGAAGAGAAGTGCTAAGAGGAGCAAGAGACAATACAAAGTATAACTTCAATGGAGAAGTTGGTCTTGGAAAAAGAGGTATTGTCCGTAGTGTATGGCTAAAATATATAAAAGATAATCAAGGTATCTCTTATGAAAAATTAACACAAGATTTTCCAAGTGATATAAGAGGACGATTATTTGTTGAAATCGAAACTGCTCTTGAACAACAAAGAAGAGATGGTAATGGCTTGGCAAGATACTTTGTTGAAGACGATGAACTACTACAAATTGGGGATAAAAAATATACTATTTCTAACCAATGGGGAAAAGGTAATATTGAAAAGTTTTTAGAGTATGTGGGTAGATTAGGTTATGAGATTGAAGAGATTTAAAAGGAAATTGTGAAATGAATGAAACAAGCATACTAATATATCAAAGCGATGATGGTAAAACAAAGTTAGAAACACGACTTGAAAATGAAACAGTGTGGCTTTCCCAAGAGCAAATGGGTGAGCTTTTTCAAAAAGCCCGTTCTACTATCAATGAACATATTAAAAATATATATGCCGAAAATGAGTTAGAAGAAGATGCAACTATGAAGAAATTCGGAATATCCGAATTTGCTAAAAAGCCTACTAACTTTTATAATTTAGACGTGATTATTTCAGTTGGATACAGAGTGAAATCACTTCAAGGCACAAAGTTTCGTCAATGGGCTACCACAAGGCTCAAAGAATACATAGTAAAAGGTTTTACTATGAATGACGAAATGCTTAAAGAAGTTGGCGGTGGAACTTATTTTGATGAACTACTTGCTCGTATTAGAGATATCCGTTCATCTGAAAAAGTTTTTTATAGAAAAGTCTTAGATATTTATGAAACAAGCATTGATTATGACGCAAAAGCGGAAACTTCTATAACTTTTTTTAAAACTATCCAAAATAAAATGCACTTCGCTGCTCACGGTCATACTGCTGCTGAAATTATTTTTCAAAGAGCAGATGCGACCGAGCAAAATATGGGGCTAACTACATTTAAAGGTGCAAAGCCAAATAAGCAAGAGATACAAATCGCTAAGAACTACTTAAATGAAGAAGAGCTAAATATTTTAAACCGTATTGTTTCAGCTTACTTGGAACTCGCAGAACTTCAAGCTTTAAACCGCAAACCAATGTATATGAAAGATTGGATAGAGAGACTTGATGAGTTTTTAAAAATGAGTGGAAATGAAATATTAACTCATAAAGGTTCTCGTGGTCATACGCAAGCAATAGAAAAAGCAAAAGCAGAATATGAACTCTATAAAGAACAAACAAAAAATGAATTATCAAGAGTTGAGAAAGATTTTATAGAGCATATCGAGAGCTCTCAAAAAGAGATAAAAGGAAAATAAGTGTTCATAAGAAGCGAAGTAAAAAGTAAAATCGACAGTATTTGGAACAAGTTTTGGAGTGGCGGTATCGCCAATCCGCTTAATGCGATAGAGCAGATAACAGCACTTATATTTTTAAAAATGCTGAGTGAAAAAGATACGCAAAAAATATCACAAGCTTCATTTACTGGAGAAGACTATGTGTCTATCTTTGAAAATGACAAACAAGCTAAGTGGGATAACTTCAAAGAGTTAGATAGTGTGAGTATGCTGAATACAGTTCGAGATGTGGCATTTCCTTTTATCAAAAAATACAACGAGGGAAGCGAGTTTAACAAATCACTTAAAGACTTAGCTTTTATCATTACAAAGCCATCACTACTAAGCGAAACAGTTGAAGCCCTTGAAGAGGTTTTTAGTATCCTTGAAGAGGACGATAAAGGCTTTATGGATAGCTTAGGGGATATGTATGAGTATCTTTTATCTGAGATAAGTTCAAGTGGTAAAAATGGACAGTTTAGAACTCCAAGACACATAATAAAAATGATTACTCAGCTTGTTAATCCACAAATTGGCGAAAGAGTATTTGACCCAAGTGTAGGAACAGCAGGATTTTTAGTAAGTGCTTATACTCATATGCTTCAACCATACACAGAAAAAGAGGGAAGATTAGGAGCTAATCTAACTGATAGCAACTTATGGGATAAGCTCTCAAATGATACATTCTTTGGTAATGACAGCGATATATCTATGATACGAATATCTATGATGAATATGATGCTTCACGATATAGAAAATCCACATATAAAACAAGTTGATACACTTGGAAAAGGCTACACTGAAAAAGACAAGTATCAAGTCGTTTTAGCTAATCCGCCATTCAAAGGGAGTATTGATAAAGAGGACAAAAGTGAAGATTTTAGTATCTCTTCTACTAAAACAGAGCTTCTTTTTGTGGATTTAATCACAAGGGTTTTAGATATTGGTGGTCGTTGTGGTGTTATCATTCCCGATGGTGTTTTATTTGGTAGTTCTAATGCTCATAAGACCCTCAGAAAGAACCTCTTAGAGAACAATGAGCTAAAAGCTGTTATATCTATGCCAAGTGGTGTATTTAAACCATATGCGGGAGTATCAACAGCAGTTTTAGTTTTTGTAAAAGGTGGCTCAACTGATAAAGTTTGGTTCTACGATATGGAAGCAGACGGATACAGTTTAGACGACAAGAGAAACAAAATCGAGCAAAACGATATTCCAAATATTATAGAAAAATATAAACAAAAAGACACTGCCGAATATAAATCTACGAAAAAGCACTTTTTTATTGATGTCGCTGATATAGTAGCAAACGATTATGATTTATCTATCAATCGCTATAAAACTATTGAATATGAAGAGATTGAATATCCACCTACTAATGAGATTTTAGGGGATATCGAAGCACTTTCAGTGAGTATCAATAGTGATTTACAAGAGTTGAAGCAACTCTTATAGTAAATATACACTATTAATTTAGGAGCGGTGATTTATGAAACATCAGTCGCTAACGCTCTTTTACGCAATAATTCATTGAAAAAAAGACATTTTTAATAAATTATTAGAAAAAGCTTGTGTTATGGATGATTTATTGGTATAATATCATTAACATAAGCAAGATTTATACATTTAAGAAGATTTTAAGATTTCTTACGCTACAATTCTCCTTACAATAAAACATTCTTCCCCCAACGATAAAAACTTTAATTGTGAAGTTTTCTATCCGAACCAAGAAATGTAACTCATTATTATCACTATTTAAAAATTGCCCGTAGCAATTTCTAATCAGTATATATATCAAGATTTAAAATAAAATTATTGATTATATTTAAGTGGAAAGTTCATAACCCACTATAAACCCTGTCTGATTAACTGCAAAAAATGTATTTTGAAACACATTTAAAAACCTATCTTTCTGTATCTACCATTATCAAAGTTAAAAAAAAAGGCTTGATTATGAAAAAGCAGTCATTAAACAGCTCACAGACTAAAAAAACAACAACAACACTAATGCAATGGGTAGGAGGCAAAGTAAGACTTGCTGACAAACTTGTTGAAACACTACCTGAAACTTACAACAACTACTTTGAACCTTTTATCGGTGCTGGCTCTTTGTTCTTCAAAGAAGTTCCTGAAAATGGTTATATAAGTGATATGAACTATGAGCTTATTAATTGCTATAAAATTATTCAGTCTAATGTCGAAGAATTAATTGTTGATTTAGGAAAACACGAATTTAACCTTGATTACTATATGAGGATTAGAAGTCTTGACAGAGATTTAGAGGTATTCAATAAACTAACTGATATTGAAAGAGGCAGTAGATTTTTGTATTTAATGAAAGGAGGCTATAACGGACTTTGGAGAGTTAATCAAAAGAACCAAAATAATGTAGCTTGGAATAAAAAGACTGATTTAGAGTTTGACTATGACTATATAAGAGAAGCCAGCAAAAAGCTTCAAAATACGGTTATAGAGCATAAAGATTTTATGTGCATCAAGGATAATATTCAAAAAGGCGACTTTTGTTATTTTGATAGTCCATATGACAATTCAACAAATGAAAAATCTTATACAAAGGAGGGGTTTGGAGTTAAAGAACAAGAGCAGCTGAAAGAGTTGTGTGATTATATCGACAGCATAGGAGCTTATTTCTTACTATCTAATAGTTGCACCGAAAGAACTTTAAACTTATATAGTAAATATAGGATTGAATACATAAGTATGAAACAGAATATTAGCTCTAATAAGGATAAGCGAGTGAATACAACAGAAATATTAGTAAGTAATTACACTAATCAAAGAGCAGTAAATAATCAAATCAATAATGTGGAGGTGGCAATTTAAAAAAGAAATCTACATTTAATATAGTTTTACTTGACATTGGTTTAAGTTTAGGTTAAGATTACATTAAGTTAAATTTAAGTTTAGCTTAAAAAATAAAAAGGATATAAAATGAAGAACTGGTCTGAAACATATTTCACAAGAATTAAGCTGACAAAAAAGCAACATAAAGAAAATAATGTTTGGTTTGAAAAAACCATTAATAATTTAGAAGATAATAGACTATTGAAAGTGCCAACATTAGGAAAATTTTTTAATAAACAAGGTAAAGAAACAGACGGATATGGTAATTTGAAATATGATTATTTTGTAGCTGACTTTTCAAACATAAAGGTATCATAATGACAGAGGCACAAATAGAAGAGTATGATTATTATAAATGAGCATTAATTGAAGCACGAGCGTTTAAGATTGATTTAGAAAAAAAATTAATAGAGACAGAAGAAGATATTGATACTTTTATAGAAGAAATGAATAGTATTGTCAGTGAAGATAAAGATAGGATTTATTATCCAAATATTCCATTTAGACCATATTGAAGAAAAAATCACAATAAATAGCTTAAAAATAAAGAAAACTTAAATTCTTTTTAAAAAGAGAATTCCCATAGATAGGGGTTTTTTGGCTAATTTTTTGTAGTTAAATCATAAAATAGCTTTTAAATAGCTTAAATAAAAAAGAAATTTGATAAAAAGTTTTATAATAATTTAATCTATACAAAATATAGAAAATATAAAAAGACCTGAGATACGGCAAAGGAATAAAATGGAAGATTTAAAACAAGAAGCTAAAAAAGTTGATATAAAAATGTCTAATGCGAATATAGCACCAGTTGAAAAAGAGAATATATTTGATTTACTTGCCATTGAAGAGCAAGAAAATGAGCAAGCTTTTTTAAGTCATACAATAATTGCAAAAATCAGTGGTTATAGATTGAGCAGAGACGAGAACGACAGAGTAATAAAATGCCAAATCCAGAACAAAATGATTGATAAAGATACGGGAGCATTAATTAATTTTACCTTTACACTCAATGCCGAAGCAGGAATTATCAAAGAGAGTGAAGTTAAGGGAATGGTTGGTAAAACAATCAAAACAGTTGACATTGTAAGATATACAGACATAAATAAAAATTCTATGGGGCAAGAGATTTCACGAGAGCATAGATACGGCGGTCAATGGGCAAATATGATTGTAATTCCAAATTCTAATGTAGAAAGCTATGAGTTAAATACTTTTGTAGATATTGAACTAACAAGTGTATCTAATGCTCTTAAAAAAGGAAACCCGACTGGCGACGTAAAACTTATATCAATAAAAACAGAAAATGATGGCAGTGTAAAAACATTTGAGTGCAAATTGAAGCACAATAAAATCGGAAAGAAACTTGATAAAGCTATGTTCAAACCAGTCCTGGGAAGAAAAATCAGAATAAATAAAATGACTGATAACCGTATCAATGGAACAACTTATTTTTCAACAGAAGATATGCCTGCATTAGCATAAAGTTTATATATGTTCTAAATATAAAAAGGTTGATAAAATGAAAATAAACTATACACAACTTTCTCTAAATATAAATAAAAAATTGAAAGTTGATTTGAAAGAATTATTAAGAAAAGACACAAAATATAGTTCAATAAAAGATTTACTAAAAAGTGAAATAAAAAACTTTATTTATGAGAATGAGTTTTATAAAAAAAGTGCAGATTACAACAAAATAAACGAAGAATTAATGAATGTTGAAATACTAAAAAAATATAAAAATAAGTTGCTTGAAATAACGAAGGAAGATAATGAATTTTTTAATATGAAAGAAATAATTCTATATATAATAAAGAATTATGTAGATAAGAAATAGAAATTTTAAAAATATTTATAATGTAAATGTTTGACGTAAAAATTAAATATTTTTGTAAGAAATTTAGCGAAACAATGAAGAAGAAAATTAAAAAAAATAGGCAAATAGCCAAAAGGAATTATCAATGATTACTATTTATATTAGAGAACACGGAACACATAACAGAGGTTGGAGTTTTGATTTCAATGCAGATTTAAATAACTATACAAGTTCTGAAAGTTTATTGGAAGATTTATACGAATATACAAGAGAGAAAATTGAAGCAAATGGTTTAACATATGAAGACGAAATGGAAGAGTGGCTGATTACTGATTGGGAAATTGACAACAGTGATTTTAATATGCAGTTTGACGAATATTTTAATCTTGATAAGTTGATAGAAATAAATGCAAAAATGAATGAATTAAACGAAACAGAAATTAAATTAGTGAGTGCTTTAATGAATAACGGAAGCACATTTCAAGAAGCTATTGAGAGTTATGAAGACACTTACTATTTTGAGGGAACACTTGAAGATTGGGCTTATGAAATGGTTGAAGAAGGTTTGTTCGGTAATATAAACGAAAAATTAATGTTTTATATTGACTATCAAAAACTTGCGAGAGATTTAAGCTATGAGGGCTATGTGGAAGATAATAATATATCTTTTTGTATGAATTAAAAAATAAAATAAAGGCCCGAAATATGGCAAAGGAACAATTATGAATAGTCAAAAATTTTATGATATGGTTGAAACGCTAATTACAGAGAATATGCGAACATATAGTTTAATATTAGGTGATCAAACAATTATGCTGGCAGAAGCAGAAGCATTAGAAGAAGAATTCAATACTGGCGAATTTACATTAAAAGATTTAAAACATAAATTAGAAATTAACCTTATTACTAATCAAGAATATGCAGAAAAAGCATACGGAGTTGAAGAAAGCAGATTTAAAGAGCTTGAATTAATATCATATGATTTGTGTTTAGAGCTTAAATGGTGTTTAGAACACAATGACGAGCTTGATACTTACAAAATGGATTTGAAAGAATTTTGCACCTATATGATAAGCGAAGTAAATATATTTGGAGACGTAAATGAGAAAGTTTTAAACTTCATAGATTATAACCGTGTATGGGATAGTTTATTGAGATTTGAATACAGCGAAATTCCAAAAGTAGGATATGTATATACCTCAATATAGGGTATATCTATTAAGAAAAGGAATGAGAAACTTATTATTAAAACAATTAAATCACATACACAATATTCTAAGAAATAATGGAATTATGAAAGGATATTTTTTTGAATGTGATTATAAAGAATTAGAACATAAAATACTTGAATATCAAATTTTAAGCAGTAAATTAATTATAGAAATTGAGAATTTTTTTATTAATTCACTTGAAAAAGAAATCAAGTTCTGGTCCAGTGAAGATATATTAAATACACATAGTGAATATATTGAATATTTAAAAGATTGTAAAAATAATTTTATGATTATATAAAGGAAAAAATAATGTCAGCGATAATAGATAGATATATAATAAATAATGTTGAATATGACAGAAGAGTTAAATTGACAGTAGAAGACAAAAAAGAGATTAAAACAGTTTATAAAGAGGGT
Source organism: Candidatus Sulfurimonas baltica (assembly GCF_015265455.1). Classification (NCBI taxonomy): domain Bacteria; kingdom Pseudomonadati; phylum Campylobacterota; class Epsilonproteobacteria; order Campylobacterales; family Sulfurimonadaceae; genus Sulfurimonas; species Candidatus Sulfurimonas baltica. The sequence continues at coordinate 682,577 of NZ_CP054492.1, forward strand.
ATATTCTCTCAAAGAGAATTAGCAGAAATTTATAATGTAAGCAGAAGAAGTATTCAATTTGCGATTTCCACTGATAAATTAAAAGCAAATAAACAAAGACGTGCAGAAAGAGGCGGAAGTAAGCAATATTATAATAAAGAACAAAATTCTCAAACTCAAAGAGAACATAGAAAATATAAGAAAGAACTCTTAGCTTGTGGTATTGAACTAACAAGAGTTGCTTAAATCATATTAAAGGGTTTTTGATGGCGAATAAAGAAGAAGAGTTTATAACAACGGACCGTTTATACGAGGCTGGATATTTCAATAAAAAAGGTTATTTAAACAAAAGTCTAATATCAAAAATTAGTTTTTTTTCAATTATAATCAGCTTTATTTTTTTTAATTATATTGGAATATCTGGATACTATCTATTCTTAAAAGAAATTACTTTTAATGAATTTATTAATTATAGTTTTCAAGAAGAATTTATTGCAAACTCTGCTGTATGGTGGTTTGAAAAAGCGAAAAATATTTTAGTGGATAAAAACATAACATTTATATTTATTAATTTAATTTCTATAATGCTACCTATCATTTTTATATTTAAATGGATTAATAGTATTAGAAAAAAAGCAGAAGTTCAATCACGATTAGCCTCAAATAATTTAAACCAATATTTTTTATATAAGAATGATAAAAAAAACAACAGTTTTACTTTTAAATTAATAAAGGGAGAAACAGTAAATTTTGACGGCTTCAATAATATAAAAAATAAAGAAAATTTATGTCAATTTTTTGGATATTCAAGTATGGAAGCAAAAAGAGTAGAAGACAATAAAGTAATAATCGTGTTTAGTAATAAATTCCCAGCAATTGATAATGAAGAGGTAAAGGAATTGAATAAAAATATAGAACAATACGCAATGGCAGGATATATGACATTAGGTTATAGCAATATAAGCGATGAAGGTGCTATTGAAAAGAAAGTTGGAAATTTATTTATTAAATATTTACCATTAAGTGATTTAAACATTCATATAAAATTGATTGGAGCGAGCGGGTTCGGAAAAAGTGTGAATTTTGCAACATTTTTACGAAACTTTATAAATTCATTTAATGAAATTGACACTTTATTTATACACGATTTTAAAGGTATTGAAAGTTCAAGAATAGAAAAATTTATAGAACAATCAAGCCAAAAAGAAGAGCTTGAAAAAAGAATTATTTCTTCAACAACAATAGATGAGTTAGAAGATATTTTAGTGAAATTGAAAGTAGTTTACGAATATAGAAGAGTAGTTATGAGTGAAAATAATTGGCTAAATTATAAAGGTGGAAAAATTATTGTAATGATAGACGAATACAATATTGGTATGTCAGCATTAGAAAGCAAAAATAAATTTGAAAGGAAGAAAGGCGAACAAGTCGAAAGAATGATAAAAGACTTTTCAATGCTTTACAGAGCTATGAATATGTATTTAATCATAGTCGGACAATCAAATCAAGTCCAAGATAATTGGAGTTCAACATTAAATAAACAAACTTCTATTGGTTTTTTATTAAAAACTTCAAGTTATGTAGCAAATAGTTTTTGTAGTGAAGCTTATGAAAAAGGAATTGATTGTTCAAATTTCAATAAAGGAGAAGTCTTGTATTACAATGCGAATAACTCTATATATTTTAAGTTTTTAGCGGCATATTTAAATGAAAACTTCTTGTTTGATATGGGGAGAATAAATATTACTCAAAGAAAAGAGATTGATAATAATATGTTCAAGTTAGCAATACAATTAAAACAAAAATTAAAAAATGAAAACAAAGTATATTATGAAAAATTATTAAAAGCAGAAGAGATAAAAGAGGCAGATTATAAAAAACAAATAGACGACTTCAACGAAACTTTAACAAAAAATATTAATGAAATCAGTAATTATAAATTTTTAGTAAAAGAAAAAGATAATTTTAAATTTCTTAAAGAAGAAGAATTTGAAATTAATGAAGAAGAAGAGTATGAAACTGATAAACCAATCGAACAGCTCATTACAGAAACAGTTGAAAAAGAAGAAATAGTTGTAAAAATAGATATTAATCCTGATTTGAGAAGCTTAATAAAATTACATAAACAAAAGAAAACTAATGAGAGCATTATAGAAGCACAAAAGATTGACAATAGTAAAATTGAAAGTGAATTTGAAGAATTTAGTTTAGAGAGTTTTGAAGAAAAAGAAAAACAAGAATTTGAAATACAAAAGCTTGAAGATATAAAAGAGAAAAAAGAAGATATGTTGTTTGAAGAATTGGAACAATTAATTAATAATAATAAAAATGAAGACGGAACTATTCATAAAATAGATGATATTACAAATCTATTAAATGACTTGTAGAAAATGAAATTTATATAAGAAATTAAGAAATTTTTTTTAATTTCTTTATACTAACTATGCTTAATATAGAAATACTTTAAAAATCAAAGGAACAATTATGAAAATTACTAATTTAATGCAATATACAAAAATAAATAAAAAAGAATTAAAGAGTATGGTGATTCAAAGACTAATGTGCAAAGACAATGAAAGTGAATATTATTTTGAACTATATCAAGAAGAGGTTCGACAAACAAATTTCGAGGATAATAAATTTGAAGAATGGCTGGAAGAAGCATATTATAATTTAGATTATCTTGAAAATTTTGAATTATTGATTTTAGAAAATATAGCAAGTAATTTGTATTATTTAGATTAAGGAGAAAATATGGATAAGTATCAACAGCTTGAAAAAACAATTTTAGATTTAATACAAAACGATGATTTAGTTCAAGATCATTATGAAAAATTAAAAAATTTAGGTTTAAATATTATTAAGAATAATTTGCACTTGAAGATTGATTATAAAACTTTAAATAGCGAGTTATTAATTGATATTAAATTAGATAAAACAGCTAAATTTATGAATTATTATGATTTAGAAGAGATTGATTATGAGATTAAAGATTTTGAATTTACTATTGAAAATATTAAAATAAACAATGAGCACAGTGGCAGAAATAATATTATTAAAAAACTCCCAGAGAGTATGAAAGAAAATTTTCAAGATAGTGATCATAAAAGTAGTAATAAAGTTATTAAAACGATTGAAGAGCAAGTTAATAGTATTTTAATAGATTTGGAAAATGAATATAAAAATGTAGGAAATAAAATTAATGAATTACTGGAAAATAATTTTAGTGATTTAAAAGACAACAGTGAAGCAGATATTAAAGAGAAACTAAAAAACTTTATTAAGAGTTATAAGACACGAAGAACAAAAAAGTTTGTTAAATACACTATTAAAAATTCTATTATAAGCAAGCAAAGAGAATACACAGATAAATATGATAAATTGAAATATAATCTTGTCAATAGATTTTTAGCCAATGGCAAAAGTGTATCATTTAGTGAATGGAGAGACTTTTTTGTTGCAAAGACATTATATAAAGAAAAGGATTTAGCTGTTAAAAAATTATTAAAAGATATTAGCAATTATGTTGAGGGAATTATAGATGAAGAGTTTATACAATTGGCAACAGAAAATTATGAATTACAAAAAGAGATGAATAAGAGATTTAATGCAGAAATAGACGACATTGTAGAAGTTGATAAGCGAAGATTGTTAAATGAAAGCTGGAAGCAATGCAAAATATTATTTAATCGTGCTGGGTTATCTCAAACAGAATTTCAAAAATTTCAAAATAAATAAATAAAAAAGAGTGAAAAATGATTGCCAGGATTTATACATTGAATGAGTATTATAAAATATTTGAAGATATTTTTAATAATACAAATAATTATAAAAATAATGAATTCAGAAAATTAATTATAAGAATGTTTGAGATATTCAGAACTTATACTTATTTGGATAATGAATTAATAATTATAATCAATTCTGAAAAAGAGAAGATAAAAATTAGCAAAAATTTATTTGAGAGTTTTAAATTCATAAGAGAATTTTTAATTGCAAAAGAGATAGTTGATAGCGAGTTTAATAATTTAAAATATTTTACTAAAAAATACCAAAATAATTTTTATAATTATTATGATTTATATGTTGTTAATAATATATTGAATGAAAAAATAGAAAGTGAATGAATTAATGATTTATAAAACTACAATTGAAGATATTGAATTTAATAGAATTGCTCTATTGGAGATACAATTATTTAAAGAGGGTAAATCATTCCAAGAGATTAACAGAGTTATAAAAGCCCAAAAAGCAGTTGAAATTATTAGTGATAAAGAATATATTATTAGTGATAAATTCAATGAGAAACAACTTGAAGCCATTCAATACAATAAGAAAAATAATTTAATTGTAAGTGCTGGTCCAGGTTCAGGAAAAACTTCCGTATTCGTTGAGAGAATTAAATATATAACTAAGAAACTCAATGTAAAGAGTAGAAATATATTAGGTTTAACATTTACAGAAAAAGCAAGTAATGAATTTAAAGAAAGAAGTGATTTAGAATTAGAATATTTGGGAACTTTTCATAGTGTGTTTTTTAAGTTGCTTCAAGAATACGGCAATTATTTTAACTTTAAAATAATGAATGAAGAGAAGAATGAATATTATCTAAAAAATAATATGAATTTACCCGAATTTGAGAAAAAAGAATTTACTACAAAAATTGGAACTGCAATTAAGTTAGATAAATTCATTAACGAGCATTTAGAGCTTGTATTAGAGTGTAATACGATTAATGAATACTACGAGCTGTTAAATGATAAATTGACTGTTAAGACGAATTATACAGACACTAATATAATTAAAATATTTTTTGAGAAGAAAATAAAAAATAAGAAAATGAGTTTCAGCGATATTATCATATATACCTATCTTATGATTAAAAGCGATGCAGGGATACAAGAAAGATTAATTGAGCATTTTAATTATGTTCTTGTCGATGAATATCAAGATACTAATAATATTGTTTTAGAGATACTAAATTTAATAAGTCATAATAATTTATTTTTAGTTGGAGATATATATCAATCAATATACAGTTTCCAAGGTTCAAGTTTTGAAAAGTCGTTAACACTATTAGAAGATTTTGACGTGATCCAGTTGGATATAAATTACAGAAGCAGTAAAAATATAGTTGATTTTTCCAATAAATTTATTGATACAAATATGAAAGAGAAGTCGAATAAAATCAATGCAGTTAAAGAGAGCGGTTTAGTGGCGAATAAAAATATTAGTGTAATTGAGAATATTAGTGATTTTACAATTCCAGAACTAATTTATAGGAGTGGCAGAGAACTTAATGAAATATGTGTTTTGGCAAGAAATAATAATCACATAAAAGAGATTAAAGAGCAGTTCAATAAATGGAAAGTTCCATACAAATATAAGAATGAAAGAGAATTTGAATATTTTTTAGATGCAATCTTATTAATGTTTGCTGCTGGATACGAATTAAACGATATATATTTTAATAGATTTAGACTTACTGGCGACTATACAGCTCATAATATATTGGATATTTTAAGAGTAATTGAAATGATTATGAATAAAATGAATATAGTTGCTTATTTCTCAAATAGAGGACTTGAAGAAGATATGCAAGAGAAGTTTAAAAAGTGGAGCGATAAACAATTACAAGTTTTTAGTTCTGACAATAACTTAAATATTTATCTTGAAACACTTGAAAATAAGCTTGATTATTTTTTAGATAATGAATTATATATTGAAAAAAATGGTGTTAATATTATGACAATACATAAGTCAAAAGGTTTAGAATGGAATACTGTTATTTTATATAATCAAGAAGATGGCATATTCCCAATCAATAGAGAAGTTGAAGAGGAAAAAAGACTTTATTATGTGGCAATAACACGAGCAAAAGAAAATCTTATAATCACAAGTAAGCATAAAATTAATAGTTTTACAAGTGCTTTAATCAATGCTGGTTATATAGATAAAATATTTATTACTAAGCAAAAAAAATATGAACTTGATTTTGCGAGTTCTCACAGTGATATAATAAAATTTACGAACCGTAATGATTTAAAAATAGATTTTATACATTTAGATTTTGCAGAGTATGAGAAAAATTATAAATCAACCAGAAGAGCTGATATTATTGAAGATACTATTAGAAGCTATAACGAACACAAGCAGAGAAATATTGTTGATAATATTAATGCTATCACGATTGAAGATTTAGAAATAATGCTTTTGGATTTAGACAGCTTCAAACAAGAACACGGGATTGATAATCTTGACCTTAAATATGCAGTCGAAAATATTGATACTGCAAGAAGTCTATTTTTTGAGAAAGGAAAAATAAACAGTGATTATATTAACAATGACTTCACGGATATAGTTCATAAAATTATCAATTATCGCAATTGGGTGAGCGAAGAAAATATCAATGATATTTGGTTTGAAGAGAAACAAATTAAAATGTTTAAATCTATCGTAAAATTTGTAGTATCTAAAAAATATACTGATTTAACCAAGGATAGAGCTAAAAAATATATTCAAAAGAGAAGTGAGAATATTTATAATAAAGCTAAAAATTCCAAGTTAAACAGCTATCAAGATTTTGTGAATGATATGCTTAATCAATATTATACTAAGTCAAACGAGCAAAAGAGCTTTTTTACCCATAATGTCTTAGGAATGCATAATATCAATACCAATCTTCCAATGATTGATTTAACCAATAATAGATACGATAAATTAAAAGGCTCTGTTCTTGAAGATTTTAGTATAGATGCCAATGGATATTCATACAATAGAGAGATTTTAAAAGGGAGCTTTTTAAATCAAAACAAAACTATACAAGCACAGAAAAGATGGGCGAAATTAAAATATTTAGAATTTGCATATAGTGATAAAAGAGCTTTTTTCCTAACATTCACAAATAAAAGCATTTGGCATAAATGGAAAACTAAATATAAATCATTGAAAGAAGATCGCAAATACGGAGACAGTTCTATTTTAAAAGATAATGAGAACTTTGTAATGCAAGGCAATAATCTTCAAGAACATTTTATTAACTCAGCAAAAGAGATCAATAAAATTTGGACTTATTTTTATCAAATACTAAAAGCTGATATACAAAACTATAAGAAAAAAAATAAGCTTGAAGAGGAATTTGAAGTTGGTTTTTTTAGACAATTAGAAGCACATAAGAACCTTACAAGCCACGGACATATACTATTATTTGTCGATGAAGCAGTTAAAGGTGTTGTTAAAAATTCTATGTATAAAACTATTCAAGAATTTGGACTAAATGGTAAATTTCAAGATTTACAAGAGATTAAAAATCAAAGTGATGTTGAACCACTAAGTGAAGAAGAAACCACTAAATTAATTGAAGAACTAATGATTTTAAACGGTAAATTAGAAACTCAAACTAATAAAAAAAATCTTAAAGGTATCAAGACAAAAATTAAAAATATTAACAAAAGATTGAATAATAATTTTTCAATGCCATCAAGTTATATTGGGAAATATATGCTAAAAAATGCGTTTAAAAATGAGGAAGACGACCTATTGAATAGTAAAACATTAGAGTTCTTCAATGCCTGGGAAAGTATGATTGGTAACAAAGTGAAAATTACTGGTATGAGTAATTATAAGCACACTACACAAAAACATATTGATATTATGTATGGTTGGTTTCAAGAAAATGCACCAGAGGCGATTAGAGCAGTCAAGAGAACTGGAAAGCCTTTATACTATTGGTTGGAAAAACAAGAAATTAACGGTAATTTTACTTTTGGTTATGAAAGACAAATTAAAGAGAATTTTAAAAATTCTGATTTTATTAAAGACGTTGAATTAATTTTCAGTATGCTTAAAACTAACGAACTCACAATTAAAGAATTACAAAGTAGATTAGAGGAGAGTAATTTTAATATTAAAGATATTGAAAACGATATTTTACAAATGAAATTTCGAGAAATTATAAAAGACAGAACTGAAAATGAAAATTTTTTGTGGGAGTTGGCGACAAACTTTGTTTTAGGCAATCAAGAGAAGAGCAAATATATTAATATTCATACAAATAAAAAACTAATTAATGCAATAGTAGCTGATAAATTAATTTGTAAATATGAAAAAACAGCTTATGTAAAAGGGATAGAAGCTTATAGAGAAAAAATGAATAATCCACATATATCTTTTGCTCCAAGAGAATGGAGTTTTAAATGGACCTCATTTAATGGAAAATGGAATTTAAAAAGTGAAGTTTATTTTAATACACCAAATAGAAAGAGTTTAATATATGTAGAAGATATGTATATTAAAGGTTGGATTACGGCAAATGAGATTGTATCTAACAGCGAATTTGATACATACAGCTTTTTAAAAAATAGAATGGATAAGATAAAACACTATGATAATTATGCTCCAAATGTTGATGAGGCTATGAATAATTCTTTTAAAGAAGAGATTGATATATTTGAATTAATGCGTGAAAATAGGTTAATAGCCTAAAAATTTCCAAACTCAATTGCGGATAGATCTATCTACACTATAAAAATTCTTATAAATTAATTGTTATTGCCAAGTATGTCCTAATAATCTAAAATATTGCAGTGAATTTTATAGATATTTCTGCATATTTTTCGTGTTTATTTTAATATTTATTGATACATTGTTATTGGTTTGTGAAAATATAAGGGTTGGTTAATAAGGTATTCAAGGGGCTTCGCCCTCTTTGTGCCAATACCACAACTGACGGGGAATTGGTTTATTGCTTCGCAAAAACCAACCCCACCAGATTACGGATTGTCAAACACAACCCATTCATTATTGATTGGTTTGCTCTTTTAATTCAAGTTCTTTATTAATTTTACTCAAATATTCAAATAAATCTTTATCATTAGTATCAAGATATATATTCAAAATTCCGTTTAGTATCCGCTCATTATCAGCATATTTTTTATGCAAGTATCTTTGTCTTTTTGCATTTTTACTTATTGAAAAATCTATTGTTTTAACAATTTCTTTTTTAACTTCAATAATCGGTTTAGGTTCTTCTTGTTTTAATTTTTCAGCTTCACTTTTTTCTGTAATCAAAGTTTTATATTTATTAAATAATGAGAAGAATTTTTCTTCTAATGCGTCTCGATCAAAATTTTTAATTTGAAGTTTTAATTTTTCGTCTTCTGTTAGTTCTTTATTTGTTCCAAACATTTTTTTCCTTTCATAGTATTTGCCTATATAATTGATTATACGAAGATTTTTAAATTTTTTGTGTTAGAATAATAAATATAAATAAAAGGATATATGATGTCAGACAAAATCACAGTTCAATTAACAGAAGCAGAGCATAAAGTTTTTTTGAAATTTCAAGCGGAAGAAGCTCGAAAAGAAAATGAAAAAGAGATTGCTAAATCTGAAAAAAAGATTGAAAGTCTTGAAGCTAAACTTGCCGACGAGAAAGCAAATTTAAAAGCTTTAAAGGCTAAATAAAATAAATTAGATACACAAATTTAATATAGCTTAGAAGTTATAAAATATAATTATAAAATAATAGATTTTTTCTAATATGGTATAACAGAATTTGCATTCCCAAAATTATTAAATATATTACTGTTTAATGTATTTGTATCATTAGCAAGATTTTTATTTGAGAGATTAAGATAATCTTGCGTTTGTTTAACACTACTATGATTTAATAAAACCATAATATTGTATATTGATGCTCCTTGTTCAGCTAATGAAGTTGCTATTGACCTACGGATTGAATGAAAGTTGATAACTAAATCCCTATCTTGATTATTCTGCTTGTTTAAGTTTTTATTAAATAATTTATCCATTATAGTATAGACAGTTTTAGGAACTACCGTTAGTGGTTGTGGAGGGGTTCTCCTTCTCCTTGGATCAATAGGTCGAATTAAATATTCATCATTTTCATAATTTACTAAAACCTTGGTTTCTAACCAATTTACAGCCTCGTCATTTAATGCTATTCTATATCTTTTTGAATTTGTTTTGAAATTATTTAGAGTAATTTCTTTTTTATCTATGTCAATATCTTTTTTTCTAATGTTTAATATAGTGTTAGAACGACCAGCAGTTAATACAGCGAGATATACTGATAGATAAACATTGGGATTTTTTGTGTGTGCTTTACAAGTTTCTAATAATAATTTAATTTCTTCTATTGAGAGTGAATTTTCTCTGACTTTTTTTGGATTTTTAAAAATAGTATTTTGAAATGGGTTTTTAATATCTATGATTTGATTTCTTATAGCATAGTTGATTATACTTTTTATTTTAGTTATAAGGTCATAAGTAGATTTTTCAGCTAAGTTCTTAGTAGGTAAATAGCTCTTAGTATATTTTAATATATCTGATTTTAATATCTTATTCACAGGAATTGAAGCTAACTCACTGTCTCTTATATTTTTGTTATATTTTAATACTTCTTTATGTAAATTATACAACTTAGTTTGAACTACTCTATTTTCTTGAAATTCTTTTTCTTTTTTTAAATAATTGTATTTTTGTTTCAACATTATAGTCATATCTGTTTTTTTACTTTCAAAGAATAAGGCGGCTAATTCATTTAATGTTAAGTAATTTGTAGTTAAATCGTTTTCAATTGTATTTGAAGAATTATCTATAATAATTTCTTTTTCTTCTTTTTCTATTGGTATATTTACACCGTGTAAGCTTGATTTAAACTTATCCATTAAAACAAGAGCCTCTGTAATGTGCTTATTTATATGCTTATCTTTTGTCATTAAAACTTTTCGTTTAGCTTTACTGTTATTATCACGATAAGTAGCTGAATAAGAAAACTTTCCAGTATTTAATTTTTTAATAGATATTCCTTGTCCAACCGAAGTTATAGCCCCAATTTGCAATGTGTTAAAATCCATTTACAATCCTTTAAATTAATTAGATTGATTATAGCATAAAAGACGACAAAAAGACGACAAAAAAATGAAAAAAAAGCTATAATTGAGGAATTTATATTATTAAAGCACTTATTATATAGATATGTAGAGAGTTCGAACCTCTCCTCGTCCACCACTGAAGAAACTTTATTTTTTACTACACTCCCCTTAAAACAATTTTTATTCCGCACTTGTACTTGAGTACAATATACAATTTTTTAAAATTATCATACTATATACACAATAAACTATATTTATGGAGTGTTACATGTCTAATATAATAGGAAAAATCATAAGCCTTGATGGTACTTTTTATGCAAAAGGAACAGATGGTTCTCTTCAAGAAGTTTCAAAAGGTTATGAAATTTTAGAAGGTCAAACTGTTTTTGGTGATAAAAGTAATGCTTCTATTAATAGTGCTATAGTTTCAATGACTGATGGCAGCGATATGGTTATATTAGGTCATGACAAACAGTTGTTTGATGCATCTCTTACTCAGCAGGAGTTTGCAGTAGAAGAAACTGTCACAAGTAAAGACTCAATTGCGGCTATGCTAGAAGAAAATGGTGATGTTGACGATGCAGATGATATAGAAACTGCAGCTGGTGAAGGCGCTTCAGCTGAGTCTACAGAAGGTGGAGAAGCAGACTTTGCAGATGTTAATAATGCAAGCACTGATGTAAATGCAGATCTTCGTGAGCGTGCTTTTGGAGATGATGAAGTAAAATTAGAAGAAGGTCTTGGTGAAGAAGTTCGCCGCTCAGCGTCTACAACAACTCCACCGCCTGAGACAGATGCAGAAGCAGTTACAATCTCAATCGTAGCGACAGATGCAGATGGTAATATATTAGCTGACTCAACAGTTGCAGAGGGTGATACAGCTTACTATAAACTAGTTGCAAAAGACCCAGCTGGTAATATTATCGATGGAGCAACAGGTACAGCAGATGTAGCATTTACAGATGGAACTGCTACTAATGCAGATTACTCAGCTGCAAATATCACAGCTAAAGCATTAAATACAGTATTTAGTGCAAACGCATTAGATGATTACTTAGCAGATAACGGTGAGAATTTCAATGTAACAATCTCAAATCCTGTAGCAGCTGCATATGAGACAGTAGCACTAGGTACTTCTTCAGTAGTTACAACAATTACAGATAATTCAACTACAACAACTCCACCGCCTGAGACAGATGCAGAAGCAGTTACAATCTCAATCGTAGCGACAGATGCAGATGGTAATATATTAGCTGACTCAACAGTTGCAGAGGGTGATACAGCTTACTATAAACTAGTTGCAAAAGACCCAGCTGGTAATATTATCGATGGAGCAACAGGTACAGCAGATGTAGCATTTACAGATGGAACTGCTACTAATGCAGATTACTCAGCTGCAAATATCACAGCTAAAGCATTAAATACAGTATTTAGTGCAAACGCATTAGATGATTACTTAGCAGATAACGGTGAGAATTTCAATGTAACAATCTCAAATCCTGTAGCAGCTGCATATGAGACAGTAGCACTAGGTACTTCTTCAGTAGTTACAACAATTACAGATAATTCAACTACAACAACTCCACCGCCTGAGACAGATGCAGAAGCAGTTACAATCTCAATCGTAGCGACAGATGCAGATGGTAATATATTAGCTGACTCAACAGTTGCAGAGGGTGATACAGCTTACTATAAACTAGTTGCAAAAGACCCAGCTGGTAATATTATCGATGGAGCAACAGGTACAGCAGATGTAGCATTTACAGATGGAACTGCTACTAATGCAGATTACTCAGCTGCAAATATCACAGCTAAAGCATTAAATACAGTATTTAGTGCAAACGCATTAGATGATTACTTAGCAGATAATGGTGAAAACTTTAATGTAACTATCTCAAACCCAGTAGCTTCTGCATATGAGACAGTAGCACTAGGTACTTCTTCAGTAGTTACAACAATTACAGATAATGATGTACTTCCTGAAGCTAAAAATGATACATTCACAGCAACTGAAAATGGAACAGAGTCTGTTTCATCTGAAGATAGTGTTGATACAATTAAGGCTAAAGATGATGGACAACAAGCATCTGGAAATATTTTAGCAAATGACACAACAAATAACGATTTAGCTAAAGTAACTAGTGTTACGGTTGATGGTACCCTCCATACTTTACCAACAGATGGAACAGATACTTCTGTTATAGGTGATTATGGTACTTTAACTATTAACAATACAGGTGCATTTACTTTTGCTGTTAATGAAACAAATTCAACTGTGGATGCACTTAATGGTAATGTTAATGTAGTGCAAACTTTAGATATAGATATTGGATACACAATCAGCGATGGTGTTAATGATCCCAGTTCTGCTACTTTAACTGTAAATATAGAGGGAAGAGATGACGCACCAGTTATAAACTCTATTATTGCAAACAATCAGCCTTTACATGTAGTATCTGGATTGTTAGATGTTGATGGTAATGATATTGTAGATACTTTAAGTGCAGCTGATTTAACTGTTCAGGATAAAGGTATTATTTTCAATGCAGAAAATGGCAATCTAAACATAGATATGGGGACAGGTGGTTCTAGTATGTCTGTTGAATATAATGGCGGTCAAGCTGGTTACAATAATGCTATAGGATATTATACTACGGGTGAAAACTCTCAAGCTGGAATTATATATGCGGAACAAGGCAATACGAAAGGAACACAATCTATTAGTGCTGGTACATTAAATGGATTAGAAGGTAATGTTGTTTTCTTTGTTATTCCTAACGGAAAAACTAATGGCGTAACAACTGATAGTACAATCACTGTTAATGATGATGGTTTTATATCTGTAGATGGTAAACCAACTACAGCATACTATAGTGATAATAGTTTAAATGCAGGTGGATATGACCATGTAGTAGCTGGAATGGCCCCTGATGGGAAAGGGTTAGTTTTAGGATTTGAAGATCTTCCTTCTCTGGGCGATAGAGATTATGATGATGTTGTTATTACTATCAATACTTGTAATACTTTAGGAACAGGTGAAGCTTACTTTGTTGATTTAGGTAACATTTCTGATTCTAATCAACAGTACGCTTGGACTGTAGATGGCGACAACAGTAATAAAGCAACTTGGAACAACGTAGACAGTAATGGAAATGGTATAAATATTTATGCGCTAAATTTTGACGGATCTACAGGTTCGGTACTTAATGATGGAAATTATCAACTTGGTGTTGAAGGGAGTAGAAGTACTGGAAATCAAGTTCCTAATCAATTACACTATGATGAAGTTACTGATCAGTCACAAGCTATTGTTATAGAACTTGAAGGTAACTTAAATCATGCAGAATTCCAATTTACAAGACTTATAGATAGTGAAAATGAACAAGGTCATTATACTACTTACAAAAATGGAGTGCTTGTTAGTGAAGGTGATTTAAATGGAAGTGGATTGGGCAATAATCCTACATTTACAATTGATACTGGTGATAATGTTTTTGATAAAATTGTGTTTACGGCTGTTCAGTATGATACTGGGGCTAATAGCAATTCAGATACATCAGATTATTACTTACAATCATTTAAAGGGAGTGGACCAGCGTCAGCAAATGGTGCAAATACAATTCTCAAAGACATAAACCTTAGTGATGTAGATGATGCGAACTTAGAAAGTGCAACTGTAACTCTTACCAACTTTAAAGCTGGCGATGTAATAAGCGCAGATGATTTACCAAATGGTATTACTGCTACTGTTGCTGATGGAGTTGTAGAATTAACAGGAGCTGCGAGAGTAGCTGATTATGAAGCAGCACTTGAGTCATTAACATTTGAAAGCAACAGTACAGACAGAGAGGTTAGAAATTTTGAATTTACTGTAAATGATGGCGATAAAACTAGCAATACAATGGTTGTTAAAGTAGATATTGGTGGATGTAGTTTAAATATAGGAGATTACAACAGCACACCAACATCTACAGATGATAGTATTTCAACTCCTGAAGATACGTATTTAATCATTGCGTTAAGTGACTTTGGAACATATCAAGATGCAAATTTGGACACTTTTAGCGATGTGAAAATTACAACATTGCCAACAAATGGAACATTAACACTTAATGGAGTTGATGTTACTTCTGGGCAAGAGATTTCTGTTAGTGATATTGAAGCAAGTAAATTGATATTTACTCCTTCTCATAATACAGATGCAGACGGTTCGTTTGACTTTAAAGTAAGTGATGGAACTAATTGGAGTGATACTCATACTACTACTATAGAAGTTATCGCCGTGTCGGATGCTCCAACTCTTTCAGTTGTAGTTGGTGAAGCAGTTCTAGAATCAGCTAGTAGCTTTACTGCTCATGCATATGAAGGAAATGGATTTAATAGTTGGGAGAGCAATGGTAATACTACAAGTTCTCAAGCACAAGTTTCTTATGAAGATGACCTTGGATATGGAGTGAGTAACAAAAATACTAATCATGGTTCTCAAGATACAGCTTTAGAGAATAATGAATCACTGTTATTAGATTTTGGAAAATCTGAAGGTATCACTGTTACACTGAATTCAGCAAATAATGGAACACAATTCTTTGGAAACTGGATTGCATATGATGAAAATAGATTAAAAGTAGCAAATGGTGAGTTTAATACAACTGACGCTAGTTTAGATTTAGTTATTAATCCAGATGCAACATTTAGATATGTTGCTTTTGATGCGGGTAATGTAACTGGAACAGATAATAAGGATAGTAATTCTGGCTTTTATGTTGAACCTGTTGAAATAACTACAAGTACAGCAATTACAAATGACACTACATATACATACTCAGTGGCTATCAACGCAGCGCTTACAGATACCGATGGAAGTGAGAGTTTAGGTTTTATTACAGTAGATAGATTGCCAGATGGTGCAACTTTAACTTCTGGAACTGGTATCGCTGATAATAACGATGGAACTTATACTATAGATTTGGCTACTGTTACTAAAGATGCAGATGGTGTAGTACAATTATCAATGACATCGGGCAGCCCATTAGACCCATCAGCTATAAACGATATCACTGCAAGTGTAACATCAACAGAACGTGATGGTGAAGATAGCTCAACAACTGAAGCAACAGCTCATTTAGAAGTAAATGGTACTGATGGCTCAGATTATGATGATTATATTCATTCTGGGACAGGTGCTGACACTATAAACGCAGGTGCTGGAGAAGACATTGTAGTATTTGATGCACAAGATACTGTAGATGGTGCAGACGGATATGATACCATTCTCATAACAGGTGAAGAAAATATAAATTTTAGTGGACTAAATGATAATATTCATAATATAGAAGCTATTGAGCTAGGCGATGGTAAACAAAATATTTCTATTTCTCTTGATGATGTGCTAATTATGACAGATACTGATAATATACTTCGTATAGATGGGGATGCACAAGATCATGTATCTTTAGATACGACAACTAGTGATGGATCAGGTGAATGGACTTTAGGAGAACATATTGTTGATTCTGAAACACACCAAGCATATAATCAATATACTGGAACAGGAGATGACGGTAGCTCTGTAGTTTTAGAGATAAGTACAAGTATTCAGGTAGATGAGAGCTAAGGCAAATTAAGATATTTACATGTAGATTTTAAATCTACAAGTAAGACTATTTAAGAAGAAGTATTAACGAAACTCTATCATTTACATGTAGCTTAGAAAAAATAGAACTTACATGTGCTTTGACAGTCCTTGTTGTTATGTTAATCGCTGAAGCTATTGCATCATTAGTTAGTCCATTAAGCATTAAGTAAATAACTTCTAGTTCTTTAGCTGATAGTCTATTTTCTACTAGTTGTAAAGCATCACTGTTTAGAGATTCTTTATTTGTTGTTTTAACCAATGCCGCTGTAAGTTCAGGGTATGTCCATATATTGCCATAAGTTACTGTTTCAAGCATCTGTTTGTAGTGCTGAGATAGCATTCTTGAATTACCATATGCTTTTATACCATGACGTATAAGCATTTTACCAGTTGCAATTTCAGGCACTCTTTCAAGTACTATTAAATTTTTAGGAAGAGAGTATGATGAAATTAAGTTGTTTATTTCAGATGCAACGCTATCGTAATCAGCAATTAGAATAATATTTTTATTATCTTCTAGTTTATCAATTAAAGAGTCAGTATCTTGACATGTATCTGCGTGATGAATACCATGTCTTTTTACCCATTCATCAATAGTATCCATATTTGAGCTAAAAAGTATTATTTTCATATTATCTCTCTGAAAAAACATATTGTTTTGATTTTAGAATAGGTTTTAAAATATATTGCATGACTGTTTTTTGTCCAGTTATTATATCAACACTTGCAGTCATTCCAGGTATAATCATCAGTGGATGATTCTCTGTTCCCAAGTAGTTTTTCTCGGTTACTACATGTATAATATAAAAAGTATTTTCTTTGCTGTCTGTTATGGTATCTGGAGATATATTTACAACTTTACCAATTAGTCCACCATGTATTGCAAAGTCATACGCTGATACTTTTACTCTTGCTTGAGCTCCTGGGTGCAAAAATGCAATATCGCTTGGTTTTATCTTAATCTCTAAGTATAGCTTTTTGTTTGTTGGGACTATTTCAACTAAGTCAGCACCAGGTTGAATTACTCCACCAACTGTATTTATAAATAATTTTTGAACGATTCCATCAACAGGTGACTTTACCATTGTTCTTTCAACTTGATCACTGTATGCAACTTGCTGAGTTTTAAGTCTGGAAATTTCAGCTGTGACCTCATTTAACTCTTTTTTTGCATCGTTTATAAATACCTGCTTTGATTCTTCTCTTTTGTTTATAACTTCTTCAATCGCAGAGGAGAGTCTTGGAAGAGAAAGTTTTGCTGCTTCTATGTCATTTTCTATACCGTTTGCTTCTCTTTTAAGCTTTAAAAAATCGACCTTTGATTTAACACCCTCTTTTACCATTGGTGCTGTCATTTCAATCTCTTCTGTCACAAACTCCAGCGATTTTTCAAGAGAGTAAACTCTGGCACTTGCTTCTTTATAGGCCTGTTTTTTTTGTTCTATTTGGTTGACAAATGAGCTGTCTTTTGCAATAAACTCTTTTTTATTTGAGTTGTATAAATTTTGGGAGAGTTTTATTTGCTTTTGAAATTCCGGGTCTTCTACCACAGGTGAAACAAATTCAAGTTGATTAGCTTGAGCGTAGAGTCTTATTTTTTTAGCCTCTAATTCGTAGTAGTTCATCTCGTTTGTGCGAGATGTAGACGTTGACTTGGCATTGTTTATTTTTAAAATAACTTCGCCGGCTTTAACTATTTGACCCTCTTGAACTAAAATAGATTCAACTATTCCCCCTTCAAGATTTTGAATTATTTTATTTTGTCCATAAGGAATGACATCGCCGTCCCCTCTTGTAATCTCATCTATTTCTGCCAGAGATGCCCAAGTTAAAAATGCGATAACAGTTAAAAGCCATATCTTTACTACTCTACTCATTTTAGAAGGTGTCTGTTCTAGAACAGCAGCACTAAGGCTGTTCATGAAGCTGTAGTCATTTTTTGTGTATTCTATAGGTTTATTATTTTTGCTCAATATTTTTCCCTTCGTCAGTATCTTTCTTTTTTGTTTGTAGTTGTTTTAGAGCTTCATCTTTTGGAGCGTCTATATATATCTTCCCTTCATTAATCACTATTACTCTATCTACTATTTTTAGTAGAGTCATTTTTTGAGTTACATATAATGATGTTTTATTTATTGTATTTTTAGATAGATTGTCCAATAGTTTTGCCTCAGTAATTTGATCCATAGCGTTGCTCGGTTCATCCATTAACATAATAGGAGACTCAATTAAAAATGCACGGGCGATTCCAATACTTTGTCTTTGACCACCCGAAAGACCTTGCCCTCTCTCACCAATTGGCATTTCATAACCTTTAGGGTGTTTTCTAATAAATTCTGAAGTACCACTGATGTTTGCCGCTCTAATCATGTCGGAATCACTAGCGTGTGTAGCACGATATGTAATGTTGTCTTTTACTGTTCCACGAAATAGCATTATGTCTTGAGAAACATAGCCAATGTTTTTTCGTAAATCTGCAGGGTCTACTTGTTTAATATCTATGCCATCTATAAGTATTTGACCAGAACTAGGTTCGTAAAGACCAAGTATTAGTTTTTGAATTGTACTTTTTCCTGAACCGATACGACCAATAATTGCAACATGTTCACCAGGATTTATTACAAATGAGATATTTTTAAGCGCAGGAATGTCGGTTCCTGGATATGCAAATGTAACATCTACAAACTCTATATGACCTGTAAATTCAGGTCTTTCAAGAAATTTTTTACCTTTTGGTCTTTCACTTGGTTGAGAAATTATTTCATTTAATGTTTCATAAGATGTTTTTGTATCTTCATAATTTGTTAAAAGTGCTGCAACTTGCCCCATTGGAGCTAATGTTCTTGATGTAAGAATAACTATGGCGATAAGTCCACCCATTGATAACTCAAATGCTTGTATGAGGTAAACACCATACACTATAATCATTACGGTATTTAGTTGAATAAAAAGTTGAGTAATAGTTGGAATAGAAGCTGATAATAAACGAGATTTTAGACTTTTTTCTGCAATCTCCCCCGTTGACTCTTCCCACTTCCATTGAACTTGATTTACTGTACCAAGAGTTTTTAGTGTTTCTATATTATTTAGAGTTTCTATGAGTATAGAACTCTTTTTGGCACTAGCTGCATGAGTGCTTTCAATACTATCGCGAAGTGGTTTTTTAATAAAAAAAGCATAACTTAGAATAAGTAACATTGTAACAATAGGAACAAAAACAATTCCACCGCCGATATACCAGATAACTATTAAAAATATTACAGCAAAAGGTAAATCAATTATAGCTGCCATAGTGGCATTTGTTAAAAAGCTTCTAATGCTGTCAAAATCTTTTATGTTGCTGGCAAATGAGCCAACGGAAGATGGATGATTTTCCATCTTAAGGTCTAAAACTTTCTCAAACACAATTGAGGACATAATAATATCACTCTTTTTTGCAGCACTCTCAAGAAGATATGTCCTGGTAAATTTTAAAAATGTATCAAGGATATATATAATACTTACACCAATTGCAAATACCCACAGCGTTTCAATAGCGTTGTTTGGAACTACTCTGTCGTAGACATTCATGGTAAACAGAGGTGAAGCCAATACAAAAAGATTTATAAGCAGTGAAGCATATAAAACATCTTTGTATGTTTTTGCAGATAATTTTATTGTGCTCCAAAACCAATGCTTTTGATTTAGATGGAGTGTTTTAAGTGGATCATCACTGTATTCAAAAGCTTTTTTTATCATAAATCCAAAGCCAATATATTCATCCTGAAGTACATCGGTATCAACCCACTGCTCAATTGCCTCTTCGGCTGGCATTATTATTTTAACTTGAGTTTTATCTTCATTAAATCTGTCTAAAATGCAGGCACCCTGATTTGAGAGTAATATAATCATAGGAAGTTGCAGAGGAGATATCTGAGAGAGTGGTCTCCTAATCAGAGATGATTTAAGCCCAGCTCTCTCAGCTGCACGTGAAAAAAGCCCTTTTGCGTTATTTATTGAAAAGAGTTCTGGAGCATCTCTTCCTACTTCTATGGGCAAGCCGGCAGTCAGAGCTTCTGCTGAAAATGGCTTATGGTAAAGTTTTGTAAATAGAACCAAGCATTCAAGCAAGGAGTCCATTCTTAAATTTTCACTGCTTGTTAAAAGCATTTAACACCTTTTTAATTCTATCTGTTTAGTTTAAGTTTTTTAACTATGATATCTGTGCGGTTGTTTAACGCTACTGATTCACTCTCTTCATCGCTATACATAGGGTTTTTATCTGAATTTGCATGTAGAGTAATATTGTCTTCAAATGCACCAGCTTCTACCAGTTTATCTTTAACTACTTGAGCTCTTCTTTGTGATAAAGCAAGTAAGTCCTCTTTTGACATATTAATATTTTCAACATTACCAAGCAAGTCAAATTTTAGATTTTCCCAACCATAAGGCTCAATTTGTTTTATTAAGCTGTTTAGCCTATCTTCCGCATCTTGCGTAAGTTCTGAACTTTCACCGCTAAATAGGAAACCGCTATATCTTTCTATGCGTTTTATATCTTCAAACGTCTCTTCGCATCCATAAAGACTTTTCATAGGTTTAGGCAATGAGTTATTACAAATATCAACTTCATCAACAATTAAATCTCTGTCAACATCATATAATATAGGAAGCATATCTTTATAAGTATCGTTTAATTCAGGGACGACAACACTGTTTTTATGTATTTTACTTTTAAAACCTACATTTGAATAGCTAACATCACTATCTTCCATAACGGTTGATACAAGCGTACCCATAGCATCTAAGATTCTGTATTTTGAAAAAAGCATACTGTATTCTGTGTTAATTATTTGAGCTTTTGAAGCAATATAATCATTTTGGGAAGATAATAGGTCTAGCAGTGAACGGCGACCCAAATCATACTCTTTGGAGTATAGTGACAAAGTCTTTTGTGAAAATTTTCTGTAATTTTGCAGATGTCCCAACTGATCTGTTAGTTTTTCATACGCAGCCCAAGATAGACTAAGCCCCTCAATTACTTCACGTCTAAGAGTGTTTTTTACCTGCACCTCTTTATGGATGTTGCTTACGCTTTTTTGCAGCGTTGCTTTATCCGCAAACCCATTAAAGAAATTATATTTTAAATATGCCATAGCTCTCAGGTTCTCATACTTACCCTCAACTCCGCTAAGGTTTTTAGTCATATTTTGAGAAATTTCAATGTCTAATGATGGGTAAAAAGGGGCTTTACTTTTATGGTATGTAGCTTGCGCAAGCTTTACATTGTATTTACTTACCAAAAGAGATGGGTTGTTCTCCATTGCAACAAGAGTTGCATCCTCTATATTCTTAGGAAGAATCACAACAAGCTGAGGTCGGCTCATATCTTCATGGTTAATATTACGTCCAAGAACTCTCTGTAGTTGAAATTTAACATCCAATAGTGTGTTTTCTTGTACAGAGTAGTTACTTTTAGCAAGGGCGAGTGATGACTCTATCTTGTTTACCTCAGATAGAGTTGTTAAGCCTGAATCATAAAGTTTTTGTACTTTATTTAATATCTCAGTATTTATATCTATATTTGCCTGTGCATTGTCTAAGAGTTCCTTGTTTCTCATTACCTGCAAATAGCTATCTACCATTTTAAAAGAGGTGTCATTAACTTTTTCTATGTAGCTGTAAGCTGCCGATATTGTTCTGTTTTCATGCTCTTGCACCTGATAGGTAGTTTCAAAACCTTGAAAAAGGTTTTGGGTGTATGAAAGAGAATTCTGATAAACACTGAAGTCAAAGTCGGTGCCGCCAGCTCTTTCACCCTTTTCTTTTCCGACACCGATTGATAAATCAAGTTTTGGATAATACCCCGATTCGGCAATCGTTACATCCTCTTTTGTTGCATTGTAGTTTTTAAGCCTCTCTAAAATAACCGGATTTGTACTTAAGACTTCACTCACTGACATTTTTAGGCTTTGAGCACTTAACAGCGTTGAAGCTATTAAGAGTGATATTGCTAATGTTTTCATTTTGCCCTCGTATAATTTAATCATTTTATTAGCTCAACTTCTATTCTGCGATTTTGAGCACGTCCCTCTTTTGTACCGTTATCACTAATAGGGTTTGTTTCACCTTTGCCTATTGTCGTAAATCTGGAGGCATCAATTCCATACAGAGTCAGTGCCTCTTTAACAGCTTCTGCACGATTTTTAGAGAGTATTCTATTTGAATTGCTGTCGCCAACCGAGTCAGTAAATCCATATATGACAACTTTATACCCCTTGTTCTCTTGTAAAAAGAGTGAAAATTTCTGTAAATTTTTAACCAGCCTATCGTCTACATTATATTTTGCAGTTTCAAAATTTACATTGAGCGTCGCTGTTTGAGGGCAACCGTAACCATCTACTCTAAAATCTTTACTTGTATCCGGACACTGGTCTTGAGAGTCTACAACACCATCATCATCGCTGTCTATTTCACACCCTCTGTAGTCAACTTTTATACCCTCTAATGTGCCGGGACATTTGTCATCCTCATCGGCAACTCCATCGTTATCTGAATCATTGACAATTTTACAACCCTTGAAATCCACTTTAGTATTTGGCGGAGTATTTGGGCACTCATCTTTTGAATTAACAACTCCATCGTTATCGCTGTCAAATTCACACCCTTTGGAATCTACTCTGGTATTTGGAGGAGTAGCAGGACATTTGTCGTCTTTGTCGGCAATTCCATCATTGTCACTATCTAGTACCGGTGCTACCGGCACCTCCTCGACTGATATTGGCTGAATATATGCAAACTCGTTTGTCGCTTCATTTTCTTGCGTTACTTCATTTGCACTCAATGTAAAAAGAACTGAAATCAGTAGTAGTATATCTTTCATTATTTCCTCTTGTTCAAACTAATCTGTACTATTATATCTTGCAGAAGTGATAAAGTAGTGAGTATTGTCAAATATTGTCACTAATTTGTCATTAACTTATATTTTAAGTCTGTAGCCAACACCAAAGTCGTTTCCAATTGTCTCTTTTGGCAGTTTTTTTCTTAGGTTTTTTATAATTGTCTTGAGTGCATCAAGCTTGTCATCGCTGTAGTCATACCAAACTTCGTATATAATCTCATAATAGTCACATGTTTTATTGATATTTAAAAAAAGAATAGTAAGTATTTTTCTCTCTTTATTTGTTAGTGGCACAGGTTTATTTTCACACAGCAACTCTTTTAAATCATAATCCCAAGAAAAGCAATCTTTGAGTATCAGAAGTTTTTTTGGTGAAACGGTAAATTTTGACAACTCTTGCAGCACAAGATTAAGCGCATTCTTTAACTCATCTCTAGTAATGGGTTTTATTAAATATTTTGTTAGCATGAGTTCAGTTGCTTCAAGCAAGTAGTGTGTTTCAGAGTGGGCTGTTAGCATAATAACTTTTATACTATGATCATTTTCTCTGATTTTTTTAAGTAGATTAATCCCGCTTAGTTTTGGAATATTAATATCAACAATTAATATATGAGGCTTTTTATCTTTATAAATCTTATACGCTTCCTCTCCATCGCAAGCTTCATAAACATTTTCATAATATTTTTTCAAAAAACGGACATAATTCTCTCTTGTGGCATCTTCATCTTCGACAAATAAAATATTATATGGAAATTTATTCTCACTCATCATCACCCTTTAATATTATTTCAAAACAGGCACCGCCATTACTGTTTTTTACGCTTAGTTTTCCACCCATACTCTCTTCAATCATCATTTTTGATATGTAAAGACCCAACCCTGTCCCTTGAGACTTATGCTTGGTGGTAAAGTACGGTTCAAAGATTTTAGAGATTATCTCCTTATCAATGCCACCTGCATTATCACAAATTGTTATTGAAAAATTATCATCTACCTTTTCAGCGCGAATAGTGATTTTTGGCTTAAATATATTTCTATGAATAAACATAAACTTTGCATTATTTAATATAGTTATAATTGCCTGTTGCAGTTCATTTCTGTAACTATTGCATAGTAACTTCTCATTAAAATATGTTTTAACCTCTATATTGTTTGATTTTAGAGTCCCTTTTACAATATATACAGAGTGTTCTATTAACTCATTCAATGAAAATTTCTCTCTCTTTTTGTTTTTGTTAAAAAAATCTTTAAAATCATCAATTGTTTTTGACATGTATTTTGTTAAAGACTCTATTTCCAACAATTTTTCTTCAATTACAGAGTCATTGATTTTCTTTTCATACAAAATATCATCAATAACCAAAACAGCGGAATTGATCTGCGACAGAGGCTGCCTCCACTGATGAGCAATGTTTTCCATCATCTCTCCCATAGATGCAAGCTTGCTTTGAGTAAAGATTATTTTATCTCTCTCTTTAGATTTTCTCAGCTCTTCTTCTACGGTCTTTTTTAACTCTTCATCTACTCTTTTATTATTATAATATCTGTACATTAGAAAGATGACGATAGCTGCAAAAAACGTTAAAATTGCAAAATACGGTGTATAAACAGAAAATGTGTCGCTTAAATGTTTTGTTGTCTCATTTGAGTATAAATTTGTTATAAATAGTATTGAAAATATTTTTATTACAGTCTGCATGGGCGCATTTTATCACATAAATATTGATAATTTCAATTATGATATAATCACAACTTAAAATAATTATGAAAAGTGATAAATGCGTTCATCAGATGTAAGTTCAATTTTAGATAATAAAGATAAATTATTAACTCAAACATATTTCGATTTACAGAGATTTTTTGAAGAGAAATACGGAAGTGATACAGTCGTATTTATGGAGATAGGCACTTTTTTTGAGGTCTATGAAGTAAACAATGATGATGAACAGATTGGTAAAGCAAAAGAGATAGCAGAACTTTTAAATATTCAGCTAACTAAAAAAAATAAAAATATTATAGAAAACTCTGATAAAAATCCGCTGTTGGCTGGTGTTCCAGCTGTCTCATTTGAGCGCTACTTAAACCGTGTAATATCGGAGCAAAAATATACCGTTATTGTTGTAAAGCAAAAAGGTAACCCGCCAAAAATCAGCAGATATATCTCTCAAATCGTCTCTCCAGGAACTAATTTTGACCATATTGTAGATAATGACGACAACTATATAGTCTCAATTTTACTTGATAAATACAAAGATATATACACAGTAGGGTACAGTGCTATAGATGTTACAACCGGAAAGACTTGGCTTTATGAGTCTCATGGGACAAGTGAAGATCCATCTTACGCACTTGATGAAGTTTTTAATCTTTTAAATGTTTACCGCACATCAGAGGTTGTTGTTACATTCTTAGATGGCATTGCAGACCAGCGACATGTTATGCAGTATCTTGAGATTCCAGACCATTATCACTACAGCGTAAACAATGAGAGACCTAAAATAGAGTTTCAAAACAGGCTGTTTAAAGAGGTTTACCAGATACGTTCACTTCTCTCACCGATTGAGCATTTGGACTTAGAGAGAAGCCCTATGATTACAGAGTCATTGGCAATTTTAATCCACTTTGTTATTGAACATGATATACATATAGTCCAAAAACTTGACCTTCCAAATATAATAGATAATCGCCGCTTTATGTATCTAGGCAACAGCGCGCTAGAGCAGATGGGTGTTGTCTCTAAAGATAAAAAAGAGTTTACACTTCTTAAGATGATGGATAGAAGTGCGACTGCCATCGGAAAAAGACTTTTAAAAGAGAGACTTTTAAACCCTATAATGGAAAAAGAGGAACTTGAGAGAAGATATAATCTAATAGAGCGTGTCTCATCTCACACAAGGTATCTGGATGAGACTATGCGCGGAGTTTATGATTTGCAGAGACTATCTCGCCGACTTGATTTAGGGAGACTTCACCCTTTTGAGATGAACCATGTTTACGAATCTATACTCAGCGTAAAAGATCTGATGCTCTATGTTAAAAAGCATAAAATTCAAAAAACCCCTTTTCATGAGAGTGAACTTGATGAGTTTTTAAGAGATATCAGCAAAAGTATAGACCTTGATGTCTCGCGCCGCTTTACAAATGCGACTGTTGATGAGAACTTTTTAATGAGCGGTGTTGATGAGTCTGTTGATACCTTGGTTAAAGAAAACTCTACTATGCTTATAGCTTTTGAAGATATCATAAGCAAAATAGAGAAATTATTGGATAGTTCAAACGCAGGAAGCACAAGTCGCTTAGTAACACTTGGTCTTTTGGAAAAAGATGGTTATTACATCTCTTTGAGTAAAAACAGATTTTCCATGATTGAAGATGAGTTTAAAAAAGATGAAGATTTTAAAGAGTTCAGTGTTAAAAAACTTACAAACAGTGTAAAAATAACATCTGCTTTTACAGATAATCTTTCAGACCTTATTATGAAAAACCGCCGTAAGATAGTCTCTTTGGTAAAAGATAGGTTTATTCAGCTTCAAGGGGTTTACGAGAAAAGATACTCACTTCTTTTTGACCGTGTTATAAGTTATGTAGCCGATTTAGATGTAGGGGTAAGCTCATCAAAAGTTGCCGAGATGTACAAGCACTCCAGACCAATGATTGTTGATGTAAACAAAGATGAAAATTTTATGCAGATTATGCAACTTCGTCATCCCTTAATAGAGATTCAAGAGCTAAGCGGAATATATGTGCCAAATGACATAGTTATGGGAAATCGCAGCTATATGGATTTGCCACATCCTAAAAGTGTTATGTTGGAAGTTGGCGTGCATGACGGACATGATATAAATGGTGTTTTACTATATGGTATAAACTCCAGCGGAAAATCATCGCTTATGAAGAGTATTGGAATAGCGACTTTAATGGCTCAGTCAGGCTTTTTTGTAAGTGCTGCTGTTATGAAGTTTTCTCTTTTTGATTCACTATTTACCCGCATAGTTTCAAAAGACAACCTCTCAAAGGGGTTGTCGACTTTTGCTGTTGAGATGCTTGAACTTAAAAATATTTTCAATCGTGCGACAGTAGGCTCACTTATTTTAGGTGATGAAATAAGCCACGGAACAGAGACACTCTCTGGTGTGGCAATTGTCTCTAGTGCTATAATCAAGTTGGCAAAACTTCGCTCACTTTTTCTGTTTGCGACACACCTGCACCAACTCTCAACCATGAAAGAGATTACATCCCTTGATAATGTAGTAGATTTGCACCTAAGTGTCGAGTACGATGAAGCCCAAGATACTCTGCTTTTTAATAGAGTTCTTCAAGCTGGAAGCGGAAGTAGTATTTACGGTCTGGAGTTTGCAAAATCACTTCATATGGATAGTGAGTTTTTAGATACGGCAAATAAAATCCGTAAACGCCTGGCAAAAGATTTTGATGAGTTAGAGTTGCTTGTAAAGAAAAAAACCAGTAAGTACAACAAAGAGTTGTATGTGACAAAATGTGTTATTTGCGGAGCAATGGCTGAGGATGTTCACCATATAAACCATAAATCATTAGCAGACGGAGCAGGGTTTATAGGACACTTCCATAAAGATTCCAAACATAACCTCGTTCCACTGTGCAAAGAGCATCATAAAGAGATACATGAGGGTAAGATTAAAATAGGCGGATTTGTTATGACATCAAATGGCCTGGAACTAACTTATGAAGAGCAGATGAGCAAACCTAAAGAGATAAAAGTGCAAGAGCCTGAGATAAATATGAAAAAAGAGGATGGTGAGCCTGAAGGTTTTGTTTTAGATGACTGGGATTAAAGAAATTGTAACTAAAAAAATAGTGGTGGGGGAAAAGTAGTGAATATAATTGAACTTTTTAAATATATGATATCTTGTAAAAGTGAGACACCAGATGATGGTGGACTTTTGGACTTTATAGAGAGTTATCTGCCGGACTTTAAAGCTGTTCGCATAGATGTAGAGGATGTTAAAAATCTTTTTATATATAAAAAATTTGGAGATGGTGAACACCTGTGTTTTGCCGGACATGTAGATGTTGTCCCTGCCGGAAAAGGTTGGGATACAAACCCGTATGAAGCTGTAGAAAAAGACGGATTTATTTATGGTCGCGGGACACAAGATATGAAAAGCGGAGTTGCAGCATTTACTCAGGCAGTAAAAGAAGCACGAGACTTTAAAGGGACTCTATCTCTTTTGCTTACATCAGATGAAGAGGGTGATGCAACTTATGGAACGGTTGAGGTTTTAAAGTATCTTAAAGAGCACAATATGCTTCCGGATGCGGCAGTCGTGGCAGAGCCTACATGTGAAGATAATTTTGGAGATGCAATTAAAGTTGGAAGACGAGGCTCTATAAATGGGTATATAACTCTAAAGGGGAAGCAAGGACATGCTGCATATCCCCAAAAGGCTATAAATCCTATACATAATATAGCGCCAATTTTACAAAATATGGCAGGGGTTAATCTTGATAATGGTGACGAGTTTTTTAGTCCTAGTAAATTTGTAATCACAGATATTCGTTCAGGAATGCAAGTGACAAATGTAACTCCAAATGAGTTGAAAATGATGTTTAATGTAAGAAATACAACTCTTACAACTCAAAAAGAAGTTGAAGGGTTTGTAGCAAAAAACATGGACGGACTTGATTATGAGCTAAAACTCACTCAAGGCTCATATCCGTTTAAAACAGATACAGATACCAAGCTTGTTAAAAAAATAGATGAAGCCATAAAAAGTGTAACGGGTATAAAACCAAAACACTCTACTGCCGGAGGAACTTCAGATGCAAGATTTTTAGCACCTTTGGGAATTGATGTAGTAGAGTTTGGTGTAAAAAATGACACAATACATAGTGTCAATGAGAGAACAACTCTTAAAGAGGTTGAAGATCTCTACAATGTATTTAAAAATTTAATTAAGATGTGGGGATAGATTATGAGATATTTAATTTTAGTAATTGCACTTATTTCAACTTTAAGCGCATTTGAGTGGCCAAGTGATTATGAAGAGGCTATGATTCAGGCCAAAAAAGAGAAGAAAGATATTTATTTATTGATTGGCTCGGAATATTGCAGTTTTTGCACAAAGCTTAAAAATAATGTTTTAGCCAAAGATGAAGTAGTGAAGAGATTGAAAAAAGACTACGTGCTTCTTTATCTTTCAACTGTTATGGATGAGATTCCAAGTCAGTTTGATACGAAAAGCATACCAAGGCACTATTTCCTAAAAGAGGATGGAAAAATCATTTATACAACAGTCGGTTATAGAGGTGTTGATGGTTTTTACGAGATGCTAGAAGAGGTTGAAATGTTCAAAGAGTAGTAGAAATTTTTATTTTTTATGGTAGATGTCTTGTCTTTGTATAACTATTTTTCTTCGTATTAGAAAGTAAAATACAAAACCTATGGCAATAAAACAAGATATCAATATAATGGGAAAGGCAAGATCAAATAGTTTAACCAATTGGATAACAAGCGATAAAATTAATAACACACCAATTACTTGAAGTGAAAAATATATATTTGGCAGAAGAGTACCAGAAGAGTGTCTTTTTTCATTACGACGCATAGCATCTCCCTTAAATTATTGCGAGATTATAGCATACAAGAGGAGTATTCTATTTGCAAAAAATAAAAATATTTATCTACATCTCATTTTGATATATTGAGATTTATAAGTTAAAACAAAGTAAAATCTCAAAACAAAAGTTAAAGGAAATATATGAAATTTGTACAAACAAGTAAAGCTCCCTCAGCAATAGGACCATACTCTCAAGCAGTTGTAGCAAATGGTATGGTATATACATCGGGCCAAATTGCACTAACGCCAGAAGGTGTAATGCTAGAAAACGATGTAGTGATTCAAACAAAGCAGGTTCTTCAAAATTTAAAAGCTGTTTTAGAAGAGGCAGGCAGTTCTATGGATATGGTTGTTAAAACAACAATATTTATAGACTCTATGGATGATTTTGCAGTTATAAATGAAATATATGAAGAGGCTTTTGGCTCTCATAAACCGGCACGTGCAACTGTGGCTGTAAAAACTTTACCTAAAAATGCTCTAGTTGAGATAGACGCGGTGGCACTACTTAACGCATAGATATAAGTATTGAAATATCTTTATAGTATAATTTGCCTAGAATTTAAGGAGAATATATTTTGTTAGATAAAAAACAGTTAAAAAAAGAGCAGATAATGCAATCTGCTCTGGAACTTTTTGCCTCAAAAGGGTTTTACAATACTACTATTCCAGATATTGCTACATCTTTAAAAATGAGTGTAGGCAATATGTACAACTACTTTAAATCAAAAGATATTTTAGCAAAAGAAATTATAAAATATATCTCCATATATCTTGGCAAACAGTTAAGAGAGATTAACGAACAAGATATATCCACTAAAGAAAAAACAAGAAAAATAATTGAAGCATATTTTAAAACTGCATCAATTAAACCTGAGATGATAGACTATTTTCTCCGAATTTATCTCTCTACTCGTGAAGTTTTTAAAGATGGCTGCGAGGGGATGATCTGCGTAAATGAATTTGTTATGGAGATAATGATTTATTTTGAAGAGGGTGTTAAATGCGGAGATTTGAGAGATCAAGACTTTTTCAGTGCATTTGGTCTTTTTATGGGTTATCTAGGTGGAATGGTCTTTTTAAAAGGTGAAAATATTTTACCTAAAGATTTGGATGAGTATATAGATGATATAAGCTTTAATATTTACAAAGCTCTGAGCGTGGAATAAATTATGAAAATGAGAGTTCTGTGGCTCAGCGCAATTGCTTGCAACGGTAATGCTCACTCATTTTTAAACTATCCATATATAGAACAATTTTTAAACGATTTTGAATTTATATACCATCCTATTATAGACTCTGCTTATTCACTTGAAGATATAGTCTCAAACCAGATACCTTGTGATATTTTACTTATAGAAGGGGCAATCTCAAAACAGTTTCAAAGAGCAGATATCTCTGTAGTAAATATAATAAAAAACTACTCTAAAATAGTTCAAAAAATAGTTACAGTCGGTACATGTGCAACTTTTGGAGGAATTTTTAGAGAGAGTGATTATGAGAATACTTCAGGTCTGCACTTTAATCAAGAACAATTATTAGAAGATTTTCAAGAGATATTTGAAAAAACTATCTCTCTTTCTGGATGTCCTGTTCATCCGGAAATTTTAGTTAACACTCTATACTCAATTAAAAAAAGTGCTAATTTAAAATTAGATAATTTTCTGCGTCCAAAAGAGTTTTATGCATATACGGTTCACAATGGTTGTACCAGAAATGAGTATTTTGAGTATAAAATTGATAATCATAAGTTTGGCGAATTAGAGGGGTGCATGTACTATGACCACGGCTGTCAAGCACCATACACGCATGCAAGCTGTAATAAAATACTTTGGAATGAAGTTAACTCAAAGACAAGAGCAGGTCTGACATGCATGGGGTGTACCGAGCCTACATTTCCAAAACAAAATCTTTTTGAGACGAAAAAATATGGGCATTCCTGAGAATCTCCCTTTTGGAGTAGGAAAAAGAACATACCTAACACTTGCCGGTATAACAAAAGCATTTAATATACAAAGATTACAAAAGAAGTTATTTGATGATTAAACTAATAGAAAAGATTGAAGGCGAAGCAAAGTTAAATTTTAATTTTAAAGATGAGAAGATTGAGTTCGTAGATATAGAGTTTATGTCAACAAGAAATATAGAAAATATTTTAAAGGGCAAGCCTGCTTTTGACGCACTTGTCATAAATCCAAGAGTTTGCGGTATATGTGGTCATGCTCATCTTATTGCAACGGTTAAGGCTCTTGAGAGTTGTTATGAAAATTTGCAAATTTCAAATAAAGCGAAAAGTTTAAGAGAATTAACACTCAATTTTGAACTTATACAAAACCATTTTAAGTGGTTTTATTTAACAATGATGCCTCTGTTTGGACACAAGCAAGAGGTGCTAAAAGCTACATACCCCTCGCAACTAATGGGCAAGGCAATCGCACTTTTTGGAGGTCAGTATCCACACACCTCTTATGCAGTTGTAGGTGGAGTGGTCTGTGATATTACAGAGATGGATATAATAAAGCTACAGCACTATATAGATAAAACAGTTCAATTTGTGGAAGAAAATCTCCTTAAGATGGATAGCAAAAGCTTCTCTACATGTAAGAGTGTAGAGAGTGTTTTAAAGTACGAAGGTGATTTGCCTGACATACTCAGACAGATAAACGCAGAAGAGTTGCTAGAGCACGGAAAAAGCTATGACAGATTTATCTCTTTTGGAGAGAGTAGTTACTTTAAAAAAGGTAAATCTATAAAAACAAGAGTAAACAACAACATCTCCATAGACAATGTCAAAGAGTCTGAAATGGCTACATCATTTGCTAAAAATGTAAGCTATAAAGATAAATACTATGAAGTCGGTCCATTGGCAAGGGCAATGGTAAATAAAAATCAACTTATTTTGGATGCCCATAAAAAATACGGCGATAGCATATTTAGCAGAATAATAGCTCGCGTCTGTGAAATCTCACAACTTTTATTACACTCAACAAAGTTAATCAAAGAGTTAGATTTAAATGAACCGTCATATATTGAACCCTCAATAAATATAAAACAACTAAATGCAAGTGGTTACTCTGCGGTAGAGGCTGCACGCGGAACACTTATACATAAGGTTGAGATAGAAAATGGTATTATTAAAAACTATGAGATAATAACCCCGACTCAATGGAACCTGAGCGGTGGCACAAGAGAGAAGATGGGAGTATCACAAAAGGCTATGATTGGTCTGTGTGATGTTAAAACTGCTGAACTTGTTTTTAAAACATTTGATGTATGCTCGGTCTGCACTACTCATTAACAAAAAACCTTTTTTAATTACTTCCAACAGATAAATTTAGATATACTTTTAACTACTGATAATAAAATTAACTTATTATAAAAAATTATATATATTCATTTTATTTTAAGTTTGATTCTTATATCATATTGATAAATGAATACTCATTCATTATATGTGCTTTACAATTACAAGGGAGAATGTTATGGAAAATAAGGCTTTGTTTGAAAAGTTATCTTCTAGACTTGACGAATTATCCAATTTACCAAAGCTGGATGATAATAAGTCGATATCTAGCTTGATAGAAGAGAAGGGTTTCTCTAGAAGAGAGTTTATGGGCTGGGCAGGCGCTATGACATCAATGCTTATGCTGCCGGCAAGTTTTACTCCACTGGTGGCAAAAGCAGCTGAGATGGCTGATAGACTCCCATTGGTTTGGCTGCATATGGCTGAGTGTACAGGGTGTAGTGAATCCTTACTAAGAACAGCGACACCGAGTATAGATAGTTTGATATTTGATTATATCTCATTGGAATATCATGAAACAATTATGTCGGCTGCCGGCTGGCAAGCTGAACATAACTTAGAGTCAGCCATGAAAAAATATAAGGGAAAATATATTTTAATGGTTGAGGGTGGCATTCCACACGGTGAAAGTGACTTTTACTTAACTATTGGAGCACATGGAAAAACAGGAGAAAAAATAGCTAGAGATGCTTCTGAAAATGCAGCTGCTATTTTTGCGATTGGTACATGTTCATCTTTTGGCGGTGTTCAAGCCGCATATCCAAACCCAACAAATGCTACAGCGCTAAGCAATATAACAGATAAACCAGTTATCAATGTTCCTGGGTGTCCACCTAGTGAGAGCAATATTGTCGGAACACTACTGCATTTTATCCTTTATGGAACTCTTCCCGCACTTGATGCTTACAATAGACCAAAATGGGCTTATGGACTTAGAATTCATGATGCATGTGAGAGAAGAGGTAGATTTGATGCTGGTGAATTTGTACAGCAGTTTGGTGATGAAGGTGCAAAAGATGGATACTGTCTTTATAAAGTAGGTTGCAAAGGACCATATACATTTAACAACTGTTCAAAGCAGAGGTTCAATCAAGGTACATCTTGGCCTGTTCAAGCCGGACACGGTTGTATGGGTTGTAGCGAACCAGATTTCTGGGATAAAATGGGAATTGTACACGAACCACTAGGCAATAGACTTTATCACACGGTATTTGGCGGATTAGGTTCAGATGCCACAGCAGATAAAATTGGAGTAGGAATACTTACAGTTACAGCAGTTGGTATAGCAGCACACGCAGCAATATCCCTAGTTAAAAAACCTAAAGAATGGTAAGGAAAACGATATGTCAAAAAGAGTAATAGTAGACCCAATAACAAGAATTGAAGGACATTTAAGAGCTGAAGTTATCGTTGGCGATGATGGAGTAGTTCAGGACGCATTTGTCTCTTCAACTTTATGGAGAGGTCTTGAAGTTATAGCAAAAGGTCGTGATCCAAGAAATATACCATTAATGATGCAGAGAATTTGTGGTGTATGTACTTATTCACATTACTTAAAAAGTACTATGGCTGTTGAAGATGCATTAGGCATTACAATTCCATATAATGCAGAACTTGTAAGAACACTTATGAATGCGGCACTATTTATACATGATCATCCAGTTCACTTTTACCATTTACATGGTGTTGATTGGGTTGATATTGTATCA
Organism: Candidatus Sulfurimonas baltica; assembly: GCF_015265455.1. Lineage (NCBI taxonomy): Bacteria > Pseudomonadati > Campylobacterota > Epsilonproteobacteria > Campylobacterales > Sulfurimonadaceae > Sulfurimonas > Candidatus Sulfurimonas baltica. The sequence goes on from NZ_CP054492.1 coordinate 717,578, forward strand.
GCACTTAGTGCAGACCCTGCAAAAGCAAGTAAGTTAGCGTTTAAATATACAGACAATCCTATTGGTACTGGAGAGAATGAGCTAAAAAAAGTACAAGAAAAAGTGGCAAAATTTGCTAAAAATCCTCAAGGACTTGGGCCATTTGCAAATGCATATTGGGGACATGGGACATATAGATTTACTCCAGAACAAAATCTAATAGCACTTTCTCACTACTTAAAAGCTTTAGAGATGCAAAGAACAGCTGCTCAACTTATGGCTATTTTTGGAGCTAAGCAACCACATCCTCAAAGTTTAGTTGTTGGTGGTGTTACATGTGTAATGGATATTTTAAATCCAGCAAAAATGGGTGAATACTTAGTTAAGTTCCAAGAGTTAGCAGATTTTATAAACAATGCATACTATGCTGATATTGTAATGGCAGCAGAGATGTATAAAACAGAGCCGTCTGTCATGAAACCAATGGGTGTAAAGAACTTTATGGCAAGTAAAGAATTTATGGTTGGAAGAAATGATTACCTATTTAATAGTGGTATTATCATGAATGGAGACTTAAGTAAAGTTCTTGAGATTGATGAAGATATGATTACTGAAGAGGCTACTCACTCATGGTATTCAGACAATGACCCTCAACACCCTTACAATGGAACAACAAAACCAAATTATACTGGATTTGTAGATGGAGATAGTGTTGGACCTGACGGCAAAATGGTTCACTCTAAAATGATTAATGAAAAAGAAAAATACAGCTGGATTAAGTCACCAAGATATAACGGTGAACCTATGGAAGTTGGTCCATTAGCAAGTATCTTAGTTGGATATGCAAGTGGTAACAAAAAAGTAGTAAAAGTTGTAGGTGACTTCTTAGGAAAAACTGGTGTTCCAGCAGCAGCACTTTTTTCAACTTTAGGAAGAACAGCTGGGCGAATGTTGCAAGCAAAACTTGTAGCAGATAACGCTCTTATTGCTTTTAATAATCTAATTGAGAATCTTAAAGTTGACCAAGAGACTTGTGCTACATATACTATTGATAAAGATAAAGAGTATAAAGGCAGAGGTATTGGTGAAGTTCCAAGAGGGACGTTAAGTCACTGGATTAGAATTAAAAATGGTGTTGTAGAAAATTATCAAGCAGTTGTTCCATCTACATGGAATGCAGGACCAATGGACTCAAAAGGTGCAAAAGGACCTTATGAAGCTGATTTAATTGGTCTTAAAATCAAAGATTTAACACAACCATTAGAGATTATTAGAATTATTCACTCTTACGACCCTTGTATAGCATGTGCGGTACATGTAATGGATACAAAAGGTAAAACATTGAGTGAATACAAGTTAGACCCACTTTACGGTGCGTGCAGCGTATAGAAAGGAGGAATTATGCAAACTACTACTAAAGCAGAAGAGTCTCATAAGGAGACAGAAACAGAGATAGAAAGAGAACTGGAGTTTACTGCCTTTTATAGATGGCATCACTGGATTCGAGTTTTTAGTATAATAGCTTTAACATATACGGGATTTTATCTTTCATCTCCTTTTCTTGTTCCGGTTGTAAGTGCTGAGCCGACTACTTTTACTAATGCTATTTATAGAACTATTCATGAAGTTTTCGGCTTTATTATGATCTCTATGTTTATAGGTAAGACTTACTACTTCTTTTTCTCTGTAAGAGATAGAATAGAGATAAACTCTTTTAAAGATGTTATGAGTTTAAAAAACTGGATGAGTCAGATAGGGTACTATCTTCTTTTATCAAAGCATCCAAAAGTTACCGGTGCATATAATGTTATTCAGCTTTTGGCTTATGTCGTTTTTTATATCGCGATAAGTGGTTTAATTATCACAGGGCTTGTCCTATATGTTCATAGCTACCATGAATTTATTGGTGGTATCTTGTACGATCCAATGAGATATATAGAAGTTATGATTGGCGGTCTTGCTGCTGTAAGAGAGTTACACCATCTATTAATGTGGGGTGTTATTTTATTTGTAGTTGGACATGTATATATGGTTGTGTTTAATGCTGTTCACGGTAGAGAAGGTACGGTTGATTCTATTTTTAGCGGATATAGATGGCTAGAAAAAAATAAACACAAATAGTGCAGGGACTTTAATTTGAAAATATTAATTCTTGGCATTGGTAATATTTTATTTGGAGATGAGGGCATTGGTCCTCATCTAGCAAATTTAATTGATGAAAAATACGAATTTGAGTCAAATGAGCATAGTGTAGATATCCTAGATGGCGGAACACTCGCTCAAAGATTAATCCCAATTATTACTGATTATGACAATGTTTTACTTATAGATTGTGTTAGTGCAATTGATGGCGAAATAGGTGATGTATTTAGTTTTGATTTTAATGACGTTCCAGAGTTTATACAATGGAATGGTAGTGCTCATGAAGTTGAAATGCTTCAGACTCTTCAAATGATAGAGATGTTAGGAGACCTTCCACCAACAAAAATTGTAGGTGTTGTTCCTTATGTAATTGGAGAAAATAGTACATTTACTATGACTCCAGAGGTCTTAAAAGCTGGACTTACAATGGAAAATGCAATAATAAAATATATAAAAGATTTTGGCGTTAAAACTTCAATAAAAAGAGAGATAACTTTAGCGGAAGTTGCTCCAAACACATATTTAAAAGGTGCTTCATGATTTTAGAACTTTCTTTTAGTTACTCATCTTCATCTTTAGTTTACGAAAAAATAATGTTAAACACATTAAAACTTTTTTCTATAGAAGGTAAACTAGTAAAAAATAGTGAAGAACTCTTTTTATACGTTGAGTCTGAAGATAGTGATGAACTTGAAAATTTTGCAAATAAACTCTCTCAAGAGTTACCCCACTCTATATTCTTACGTGAAACAGGCGCTAAAGTCGTAGATGAAATGCCCAATGAGAGTTTTACTCTGCCTAAATCACCAAAGATAGAAATGCCATTTTGTCCAAAATGTTTGAATGAAGTTATAAATGACTCAAGTAAAAATTATTACAATATCTTTACAGAGTGTAATGTCTGTGGATATGGTGTAGATTCTAAAATCAAGAGTGACAAAGAGACTTTTGTAAAAATTGCCAAATCAATAAACGATGGATTAGTAGTTGAAGTGGATACATTTTATGGAAAATATTATGTTGGCAAACTAGATCAAAAATGTAATGGTGTTGATTTTGATGTTGTTTGTTATGATTTATCTACAGTACAGAACTATACAAATGCTACAAACAGCGAAATAGTAGCTTTGGGAGCGATAGAAAAACCTCTTATAAGAGTAAAAACTAACCTTTTATTTAAAACAGATTTTGAAGATATACAAAATGAACTTATTCGCTTTAAGCTCGCCGATGATTTTGTTTTGCACCTTTTAATGAGTGAGTTGCATATACTTGGAGTCAACCTAGTTTTTATTACAAAAGATAAAATGCCCTCAGAAGTTAAGTTGGACTTGGTTAAAAGTGTAAAAGAGTTCGAACCGATTGAAGTTGTTGTAAGTGATAAGCATATTGCTATACTAAAAGGTGACAAAGGTTTACCGTACAAAGAGCTGGGAGACAAGGTTCTTATTCCTCATATCGGTGCTTTTTTCTCAGTTATAAAAGAGCACTCATTACTTGAAAAAACAGTAATAGGCGTAAATTTAAGTAAAGATTATCATAATGATATTTTAATCTATTCAAAAAAATTTGGAACAATTGAATATCTATCTTTTAAATTTGGCTTTGGCTCAATCCAAGAGGTGCTTGATGCTATTTCAGAGACCAATGAAACCGGTGAGAAGTTGGTAAATAATTATAAAAATAAATTTAGTGAACATTATAAAGATATATCTAAAATAGTGTTTGATGAAAAAGATTTTAACGTTTACAAACTATGGGGAGTTGTTTCTATAATTTTAGGCTTTTCAAAAGATAGCGACCTTATTAAATCAGCGCAAATACTTGAAAATTTTGCAGTTTCATTTATGGGAGATAAAGGTCCTAGAATAGACTATAAGTTAAACAGAATTGACTCAAAAGTTTTTATAGATTCTCTTATGACGATTAGAACTGCTATGAGTTTCAAACTTGCCGAACTTGACCAGCTGTCTCTTAGTTATGGCGTTATTGAGAGTTTTGCCGAGTTTATATCTGCTCAATTGGATGAGATAAAAGCTGAAATGAAAAGTGATGTAGTTGTTATAACTGGTTCATTACTGCACAATAGACATTTTTTCAGTAAACTTAGCAAAGAGGTGTCGGTAAACCATAATCTCTGTTTTAATAAAGAGTTGCCCGTAGATGGTAGAAATATTCAATATGGTGGAAATGAACTGTTTTGATTAGACATAAATATTTAATAAATGGGCTAGTACAAGGTGTTGGATTTAGACCATTTATATATAAGCTGGCATTAGAGTTAAAACTTTTTGGGTTTGTGAAAAATTCAACTAATGGTGTAGAATTAGAGCTCGAAGGTTTCTCTGAGACTATAGAAAAATTTGAAAAAAAACTCTATTCAACTTTGCCTCCGCTAGCAAGAATTGATGAGATTAAAACATCAGAGATAGAACTTCTACATGTAAGAAGTTTTGAGATTAAACAAAGCTCTAAAGAGTCAGTAAAAGCTGCTTTAGTCTCTCCGGATATCGCTACATGTAAAGAGTGCTTAGATGACATTGTACATGTAGAAAAATATAAAGGGTACTTCGCCACAAACTGCACAAATTGCGGACCACGATACTCCATAGTAAAAACAGTTCCTTATGATAGGGTAAACACATCTATGCAAAAGTTTAAGATGTGTAAAGAGTGTGAGGATGAGTATTATAACCCGTTAAACAGAAGATACCACGCACAGCCGATATCTTGCAACAGTTGCGGACCAAGTTTGTCTGCAACTATTTTAACATGTGCACAAAAGATTATAGAAGGAAAGATAGTTGCCATAAAAGGAATAGGTGGATTTCATATCGTCTGTGATGCAACAAATGATGAGGTAGTTACAAAATTAAGAGAGTTTAAAAACAGACCCGCTAAACCTTTTGCAGTAATGTGCAAAGATGTACAGCAGATAAAATCTTTGGCACAAGTAGATGAAAAAGAGGAAGAGCTTTTAATATCAAAAGAGGCTCCTATCGTTATTTTGAAAAAAGGTGCAGATGTAGATATTAAACTATCCACAAAAATAGCTCCACATATAGGTAGAATAGGGTGCTTTTTGCCATACACAGCACTTCATCATATTTTGTTTCTACATGTAAAGAATCCAATAGTCGCAACAAGTGCAAATTTGGGCAGTGAACCAATCATAACAAATGTGGAAGAAATCTATAAAAAACTCCCATTTGTAGAGTTTGTTTTAGATTTTGACAGAGATATAATAAACGCAGTTGATGACTCTTTGGTTCAAGTAGTATCCGGTAAAACTCAGGTTTTAAGACTCTCACGCGGCTATGCCCCAAAGGTTATAAAACTACCATTTAAAAGCAAAAAGAAAATCTTGGCTGTTGGAGCAAATGCAAAGAACTCAATTGCTTTGGTCATAGATGACAATATTATTTTATCTCCTCATATCGGCGATTTGGACTCTTTAGAGGCTTTTGGCTTTTTTCTTAGAACACTAGAGAGTTTTAAAAATTTTTATGATTTTGAGCCTGATATTATAGTTCATGATAAACACCCTAGATATGAAACAACAAAATGGGCAAAAATACAAAATAAAGAACTTGTAGATGTTCAACACCATCTAGCCCATATTTACGCTTGTAAGGCTGAGTTTGGATTAAGTGGAGACTATTTGGGGTTTAGTTTTGACGGAACAGGTTATGGAGATGATGGCTCACTATGGGGCGGCGAAGTTTTTCTCGGCGACAAGAGAAAGTACCACTTCAAGCCCATAAAACTTCTTGGCGGTGAAAAAGCAATCAAAGAACCACGACGAGTTGCTCTTAGTATGCTTTTTGATAAGTACTCGTTAGAAGATGTCTTAGCTCTGGACTTGCATGTAGTAAAATCATTCTCATTGACAGAGATAAAAACACTTCATCAAAGTTATGAAAAAAACCTAAATGCACCGCAAAGCAGTTCAGTAGGTCGTCTTTTTGACGGTGTGGCAAGTCTTGCAAACCTGCTACATGTACAAACATACGAGGGCGAAACAGGACTTATGTGCGAACAAAACTATAATCTACATGTAGAGAAAAGTTTTGAGTATAAAATTATCGATGGAGTGATAGATATAGAGTTTGATTTTTTTGATAAAAATATTGTTACAAAGTTTATAAACACTTTAATAGAGATAGTAGTAGGGATTTCAAAAGTTGAAAAACTAGAAGTGATTTTAAGCGGTGGAGTGTTCCAAAATAAGACACTTTTAGAGCTTACATGTATAAAATTAGAACAAGCGAAAATCAAGTATTATCATCAACAAGAAACAGCTATAAATGATGGTGGAATTGCTTTAGGGCAACTTTATTATGCTTTGAAAAATATTATTTAATTTTCTATATACTTACAAAAAAATATTAGGATTACAATATGAAATACATTTTACAAGTAGATTTTCCACATGATGGTCTTTTCAATGAAGAGTTTTCAGCAGCATTTGTTGACTTGGCCAAAGAGATAGCACAAGAACAAGGATTGGTTTGGAAACTGTGGACAGAAAATGAAGAGAGCAAAGAAGCTGGAGGCATCTACTTGTTTGATAATATTGATGATGCAAATAGATATTTAGATATGCATACGCAAAGACTAGAATCTTTTGGCTACTCTAACATAAGAGCTAAGGTCTTTAAAGTAAACGAACCTCTAAGTCTTATTACAAAAGCACCTCTTTAAGTATTAAGAGGTAAATATAAATCAATTAAAATCTCTATTTGTTCCTCAAACTCATAATTAAACTTAAACTCAATCTCTTTTAAATAATAAAAAAAGTTCTCATCTTTAATACCTTTGTACTTTAAAATTGAGTCTTCAAAAAAAAGCCAAAACTTAGTGATAATGTTTTCTCTTTTTTGTGTTTTAGAAATTTTGTTATACATCATAAACTTTGAGAACTCTTTAAAGTAGGCATCTCCAACTCCATCATCCAAAAACTGATTTTTATGTATGTTTAGTTTTGTCATAAGAAGGTTATAGACTTTATCCTCATAATGAAAGGTTAAAAAGTTTTGTGCATCAAAGATATTCTCTTTTATCTTTTTTTTGCTTTTTGGCAGATATATATACTCATCGTACTCTATAACGGTTTTATCTCTGTAACTCTCTTCTAGGTGGTTAGCTATAAGCCGTCTAAAAAGCTCATATCTGTTTTTTACACTCACATAGTTTATCGAGAGTTTTTTACTTGTTTGGTTGATACTGAGATTTTCACAAAAGGACTCAATTATGCTCAAATCTTTTTCTACTCTTTTTGGAGAAAACTTTTTTTTGCACTTTGAGCATTTAAATTGGGCTGATTTTAGTTTATATAACTTTTCATTATTGCAATAAATACATTTCATAGGCGATTTTAACATATTTTAGTCCCAAAACAATATAAGAAAGTGTAAAATTAATGTTACTTTTACATTAAATATATAAAATATGAACACATATTCACTACGAGGATTAGATGTGGAAAATTTAGGATTGCTTTTTGTTTTTTGGTATGGTATTTTGCATGCATTCGGACCTGATCATTTAACTGCTATTGCAGATTTTTCAATTGGTAAAAATAAAAAGAAAACAATGATAATTACGGTTTTATTTGCTGTTGGTCATGGTCTAACACTTTTTATATTTGCAAAAATTTTAGAGAGTTACCATATCAGTGAAAATATTCTGGGTTTCGGAGATGTCATATCGTCATCTGTTATTTTGGCAATGGGTGTTTATCTGCTCTATATGGTTTACAGCGACCAAATCCAGCTTAAAAAACATGTTCACAATGGAAAAGAACATTTGCATATCTGGTTTGGAAAAGAACATAGCCATGGCAACGGTGACAAAGCTTCAGCATTTACTGTTGGAGCCTTAATGGGAATAGGCGGAGTCAGAGGGATGCTTGTGACTCTTGGACTTATAGAGGGAAACAGCCTTGATTTAGTGATGGTTTTAGTGTTTGGTTTGGGTGTTATGACTGTATTTGTAAGTTTTGGTACAGTAATATTGTATATAAATAAAAATTTATTAAATTCAAAACAAAATTTAAGAAGAGTATTTACAACAGCAGGTTTAATCTCTGTAGTTGTAGGCTCTAGTATGTTAGTTTAGCTCTGTGAACAATTAAGCAACTAGATTCTGGATCAAGTCCAGAATGACGATGTTCAGTCATTCCAAGCTTGACTTGGAATCTAGTTTATAAAATAAAATTAAGGAAAATAATATGTGTAAAGATTGCGGTTGCAGTATAACAGATTCAAAGGCTCACACACATGAGCATAGTCACTCTCACAAAAATTCAAGTGACCACCAAGGTGCGCACCAACACCTACATGACAATCCACAGCTAAATGATCCAAAGACGATATCAATTATCACTAAAATTTTAGATAAAAATGACCATGAAGCAGGGCACAACAGAGAGCATTTTAACTCTAAGGACGTGTTGTGTATAAATCTTATGAGTTCTCCAGGGAGCGGAAAGACAGCTCTTCTTGAGTCTCTCTCAGATATAGCTGAATTTAAATTTGGTGTAGTAGAGGGTGATTTAGAGACTTCTCGTGATGCAGACAGACTTAAAGCAAAAGGGATAGAAGCTCACCAGATTCAAACAGGCTCTGCATGTCATCTTGATGCTTTTATGGTTCACAAAGCTCTTCATCATATGGATTTGGACAATATGGACGTATGCTTTATAGAAAATGTCGGAAACCTCGTGTGTCCAGCCTCTTATGATGTCGGAAGTCACCTAAACATAGTTTTGGTAAGCATTCCTGAGGGTGAGGATAAAATAGCCAAATACCCGGTTATGTTTAGAACTGCCGACTTGATTCTTTTTACTAAAACAGATTTGCTTCCATACTTTGAGTATGACATGCAAAAAGAAAAAGAGATGGCAAGAAAACTAAAACCGAGTGTAGATATTATGGAAGTAAGCACTAAAGACGAAGAGAGTATTAAAAAAGTCGCTTCTTGGATTAAGTTTAAAATGGAGATGAGATAATGTGCCTTTCAATACCCTCAAAAGTAGTTAAAATAGACAAAGAAAATGGTGTTGCAACAGTTGACACTATGGGTGTACAAAGAGCTGCTAGTTTAGACTTAGTTAGTGAAGAAGATATAAAAATAGGTGATTATGTACTTTTGCACATCGGCTTTGTAATGAATAAGATTGATGAAGCAGATGCTTTGGATAGCTTGGAACTTTATAAAGAGATAATTGCCGCCATGAATGAAGAAGATAGGCAAATGGCAATTTTAGAAGACGATGAGTGTCCAAACAGAGGCGAGTAATATGAGTTTAGAGCTTAAAAATCTATATGATAATTTTAGAGATGCAGACACTATAAAGGCTTATGCAAAAATTATTAAAGAAGATGCTAAAAAACTAAAGAGGTCTATAAATATTATGGAAGTTTGCGGCGGACATACCCATACTATAATGAAGTACGGAATTCTTCAACTTTTACCTGAGAATATAAAGTTTATTCATGGTCCGGGTTGTCCTGTTTGTATAATGCCAAAAGAGAGAATCGACCATGCTTATGTACTAAGTATGCAAGAGGATGTGATACTTGTAACACTAGGCGATATGATAAAAGTACCAGGAAGTAATGGAAGCCTTCAAGATGCCAGAAGTAAAGGAGCTGATGTTCGTTTTGTTTACTCTCCGCTAGATTGTCTCAAAATTGCCCAAGAGAACCCAGCAAAAACAGTAATCTTTTTTGCTATAGGTTTTGAGACAACAACTCCAATGACAGCTGCTCTTCTTAATACAGTAATAAAAAAGGGTATAAAAAACATTCTTTTTCATATAAACCATGTAACAATTCCAGAAGCTATGTCTGCTCTACTTGCCGATAAAGACAACAAGATAGACGCTTTTTTAGGACCCTCACATGTAAGCGTAATTAGCGGGAGCAAAATATATGAAGAGTTCCCAAGAGATTACAATAAACCTGTAGTGGTTTCAGGTTTTGAGCCAGTTGATGTTATGCAGTCAATAAGTATGATAGTAAAACAGTTTATAGAAGATAGATGCGAGCTAGAAGTTGAGTATAAAAGAGCAGTCACTTATGATGGAAACATAAAGGCGCAAGAACTCATAAACAAGTACTTTGAAAAAGTTGAGCATTTTAGATGGAGAGGCTTAGGTGATATTCCTAAAAGCGGGTTGAAGCTAAGAGATGAGTATAAAGAGTATAATGCAGAAGAAATTTATAGTGAGATTTTGCCGAGCCAAAAGATAGACGACCATAAACTATGCATATGCGGCGATATACTAAGAGGTCTTGCAAATCCTGTTGAGTGTAGTATATTTGGTACAGCATGTAAGCCATCTTCACCTGTAGGAAGCTGCATGGTAAGCAGTGAAGGTGCTTGTGCTGCGTACTATAAGTATGGGAATTTGATTTAGTATAAATATATAAAATTTAAGGCTTTAAGTATGAGTTATAAACCACCTTTTACTATAACATCTAAGATGCTAAATCTTGTGAGTGATATAACTGAAGCTTTAGCGAAAATAGAGAGCACTCAAAATAATATAATAACTCCTTATTTGAGAAAAACAAATCGAATAAAAACATTAGCTGGAACTTTAGAAATAGAGGGAAACCTTTTAGGTGAAGAAAAAATAACAGCTATTTTAGATGGCAAAAGAGTTCTAGGAACTATGCGTGAACTTGCAGAAGTAGATGGAGCAATAAAAGCTTACGAGAAGTTTGAAGAGTATCAGTATGATTCACTAGATGATTTACTTCAAGCACATAAAATTTTAATGACTGATATTTTAACTACAGCAGGAACTTTTAGAAGAGTTAATGTCGGGGTTGGAAGTGAGAGTGGAGTAAGTCATGTAGCACCACGACATGAGAGAGTTCCTGAGTTGATGATTGATTTATTTGAGTGGTTACAAAACTCAGATGACCATCCTCTAATAAAAAGTAGTGTTTTTCACTATGAATTTGAATTTATTCATCCTTTTAGTGATGGCAATGGTCGCATAGGGAGACTTTGGCAAAGTGTGATTTTGTATCACTATAAAAGTATATTCTCTTCAATAGCTACTGAGAGTATAGTGAGAGATTATCAAGACAAGTACTATAAAGCCTTAGACTCAGGAGAACTCGGTGAAAGTACACCTTTTATAGAGTTTATGCTAGGAGTAATTTTAGAGGCTATAGAAAATGTCCCTAATAATGTCCCTAATAATGTCCCTAAAGAAAGAGAACTCTCAATAATTAGTTTAATAACAGAAAATTCAAAAGTAACAGTAAAAGAACTAGCTATTAGGTTCTCAGTAAATGATAAAACAATTAAGAGAGATTTAGAGAAGCTAAAACAAGAAAATAAAATCAAGAGAGTAGGTAGTACTAGAAGCGGATATTGGGAAGTTTTAGTTTAGTATGAAAAATATTATTTATGAATATAGAGAAGTTGAACACAAAGCTTTAAAAGAACACATTGTTAATACTTCCGCTTTACATAAATATTTTAAAGAAGATTGGGGAAAAGTAAAAACTAGGCAGTATTGTGGAATACTCAATTTTCAAGATAAAGATTTTTACATACTTCCTAAAATTAGCGATACAAATGAAGAAGAAAATTTAGATATTTTTATCTACATGTTGATGTATGCTTATGACGTAAAACTTGAAAATGAAGATATAGCTTCTTGCAAAAATGAAAAACATAACATCTTAGAAGTTTTTATACAACTTTTTGCACAAAGGTTGTTTAAAGAGTTCAAACGAGGCATTTACAAAGAATATATAACCGAGCAGGATAATCTCACGACCCTTAGAGGCAAATATCTTATAAATGAAAATCTCAAATATAATCATATAAAAAATAAAATCTACTGCGAATATGATGAATTCAGCGAAAACAATGAGCTAAATCAGTTTTTTTTGTTTGCTGTAAAAACTCTACTAAAATACACAAAAAACAAAAAACTTTTAAAACATTGTGAGCTTGTACTAGATGAGGTAGAGTATAGAACTTTTGATATAAATAACCTACATGTACATTTTAACAGACTAAACAACAGGTTCAAAGATAGTTTTGAATTTGCACTTTTGCTTTTAAACAAATCAATTCCGCTCTTTGCAAAAGATAAAAAAAGTTTTGCGTTCTTGTTTGACATGAATGTTCTTTTTGAGAGGTTTGTCGGCAAGATGGTAAAAGAGCTTGAACCCGCAACACTGCTTCAAAGCTGCGACACATACGGAGATCTGATTTTAAAACCTGATATCATTGTAAAAGATTTGATAATTGACACTAAATATAAAAAGCTTGGTGCAAAAAATGATATAAAAAGAGATGATAAGTTTCAGATGTTCGTTTATGGAAAAAACTATCACATAACAAATACAATGCTTCTCTATCCGAAACATCTGGAGCATTTTGACTATGATTTGGTTTTAGGGGAAAAGGGCGAGGAAGTAAAAATGAAAGTAAAGAGTTTGGATTTGTGGTTTGACGGGTGCGGTGGTTATAGTGAGTTTATTGAGGAAGTTAAAATTAAAGTTAAGGAACTGTCATGTTAGATTTAGAAAATTTTAGAAGATATTTAGAAGATATTGGATTTGGTGCTATACAAAATTACATTGCATATTTAAACTCGTTAATTAATATATTAAATCAAATTGATGAATATCAAGCATTAAATGACCAAGATAAAGTAGTTAAATTTGCTAATGCAAATAATGAATTCAAAAATGAATTTGATCAACACCATAAATACGCTAATAATAACACATTTAATGATTTTAGAAGTGGCGCTAGAAAATATGTAGAGTTTTTAAATAACAGCACAATTGAAGAAGAAAGTCAAAATATGATAAACATCAAAAATATAATCCTCTACGGTGCTCCAGGAGTTGGAAAAACTCATAATTACAAAAATATAATCTCGATGATAGAAGATGGTAAAAGCCAAAATGAGATTTTTGATGTCGTTTCAAAAAATCAACATGTAGATTTAAAAAATGATGCTTTTGAGAGCATAAAAAAAGAGAAAAGAGTGGAGTTTGTGACCTTCCATCAAAGCTACTCTTATGAAGATTTTATAGAGGGCTTTAGACCAAATGAGAGCGGCAATATTGAACTTGAAGATGGGATATTTAAAAGGCTTTCACTTAATGCACTTAATAAAATTAGAGAGTCAGAATTGAAACATATCTCTTTTGATGAAGCTTATGATATCTTAAGAGGTATGTATTTTAACAATGAGCTTGAGCCTTTGTATTCTGTTAGTGATATAGAAATAGTTATCAATGATTTTAAAGAAAAATCACTAAAAGTCCAATCTAAAAGTGCAAAAGATGAACAATATGTTAAGAAAAATGATTTAGAAGTAGTAGTAAATGCTATTCTTAAAAATCTTGTAGGCAAGCCATCAGATATAAGACGATTAGAAGTAAAAAAAGATACTTTTTCTCTTTCAGGATATTATTTTCCAATAGGAAATAAAATAGTTGAAATAATTAAAAATAATAAAATTGATGTAGAAAAAGAGAAAAACTTCTACATAGTCATAGACGAAATAAACAGAGGAAATATCTCTAAAATCTTTGGAGAACTAATTACACTAATAGAAGAAGATAAAAGAGATGTTTATGAAGTGACGCTTCCATATTCAAAAGAGAAGTTCAAAGTTCCCTCAAATCTTTATATAATTGCTACGATGAATTCTACCGATAAATCTATCGCAACTATAGATATAGCTCTTAGAAGAAGATTTACATTTTTAAAGATGAAGCCGAATGAAGATTTGATTCTACATGTAAAGGCAAAAAAGCTGTTTAATAGCCTAAATAAATTTATAAAAGATAATCTAAATGAAGACTACATGTTAGGGCATAGTTATTTTATGAAAATACAAACTACAGAAGATTTGGAGTTTGTCAAAGAGTATAAAATCAAACCTCTTTTGGAAGAGTATTTTTATGCTGATGATGAAAATCATGATAATGCTATGAAAATTTTAAACAAAGAAGATAGTGATGAATAAGGTAGAAAACCAACAGGACTATAGCACCTTTTTATTTGAAATAAAACAGCAGATACACACCTCACAAATAAGAGCTATAAATAGCGTAAACAAAGAGATGATAATGCTCTATTTTGATATAGGCAAAGCCATATTTTATAAACAGCAAAAACTTGGCTGGGGTGCAAAAGTAATAGATAAACTAAGTAGTGATATAAAGAGTGAATTTCCAGATATAGGTGGTTTTTCTACAAGAAATATAAAGCTGATGGTGCAGTTTTATAAAGAATATGAAAATATTGGAATTGGGCAACTGCCAGTTGCACAAATTAATAGTAAAGAAAAAGGGCAACTATTGGTTGCACAAATTCCTTGGGCACATAATATAGTCTTAATACAAAAGCTAAAAGATATAGAATTACGATATTGGTATATTCAAAGAACTTTTGAGAATGGTTGGAGTAGAGACACTTTGGCTTTGATGATTAAAAGTGAATTTCATAAAAGGGAAGGAAAATTAGTATCAAATTTTAAAAATATACTGGCTCCACAAGATAGTGATTTAGTGCAACAGTCATTTAAGGACCCTTATATATTTGATTTTTTAACTATTGCAGAGCCTTTTAGAGAAAGAGAACTTGAATCAAATTTAACTAAACACATGGAAAAGTTTCTTATAGAGCTAGGAAGTGGTTTTGCGTTTGTAGGTAAGCAGTATAAGTTAGAAGTTGGAGATGATGATTTTTATATAGATTTGCTTTTTTATCATTTAAAGCTTCGATGTTATATAGTGATTGAACTTAAAAAAGGTAAATTTAAGCCAGAATATTCTGGACAAGTTAATTTTTATTGTTCTGCTATAGATGAAAAATTGGCTCATAAAGAAGATAATCCAACAATAGGACTTATATTATGCCAAGAAAAGAATGAGATAGTTGCAGAGTACTCACTAAAAAACATGTCACAACCTATAGGCATATCAGAATATGAACTAACAGAGGTTTTGCCAAAAGAGTTTGAATCAAGTTTACCAACAATTGAGATGATAGAGAATGAATTAAAATACAGTTTGAAAGATGATGAAAAATGAGTGAGCAAGAAAAAAACAAAAACAATCCATTACACGGTGTAAAACTACAAGATATTTTAGAGTCGCTTGTTAAACATTACGGGTGGAAGAAGTTAGGGCAATTGATAGACATTCGATGTTTTTTATTTGACCAAACTATAAACTCAAGCCTGAAGTTTTTAAGAAAGACACCATGGGCTAGAAAAAAAGTTGAAGATTTGTATCTCAACACTAAAAACCTCTCAAAAAAAGAAGATTCTCATGAATAAAACAATCACTCTTGCTCAGGGAAACGGTGGAGAAGAGAACAACGAGCTTATATCAAAAGTATTTTATAAAGCATTTAAAAACGATATATTGGAAAAAAGTGAGGATGCTGCGATTATACATAATGGAGAGTTAGCATTTTCAACTGATAGCTTTACAGTTAGTCCACTTTTCTTTGCTGGAGCCGACATAGGCAAGCTAGCGGTTTGTGGTACATGTAACGATTTAGCGATGATGGGCGCAAAGCCAAAATACCTTACATGTAGCGTTATAATAGAAGAGGGCTTCTCAACTTCTGAGCTTGAAATTATAGTAAGCAGTATGAAAAAGGAACTTGAGGTAAACGGTGCTATTGTAGTAAGCGGCGATACAAAGGTTGTACCTCGTGGAAGTGTTGATAAGATTTTTATAAACACTACCGGCATTGGTGAGGTTATAAAAAAAGGTATTAGCTCGAACAACATCACTCAGGATGATTTAATTATAGTAAACCGTGATATCGGTTGTCACGGTGCAACTATTTTTTCAGCTCGTGAAGGTATTGAGATGAGCAGCTCTTTAAAAAGCGATTGTGAATCATTGTTTGCTCAAGTAAAAGCCCTAATAGATGCAAATATAAATATTACTGCCATGAGAGATGCAACCAGAGGTGGAGTGAGTGCTGTTTTAAACGAGTGGTCTAAGCAGTCAAACATTTGTATAGAAGTACAAGAAGATAAAATCCCTGTAAGTGATGAGGTAGTAGGTATTTGCGAGATGCTTGGCTTTGAGGCAACTGCTTTGGCAAATGAGGGAACTTTCGTACTTGCTATAAACAAAGAGGATGCACAAAAAGCGGTAGAGATTTTAAAAACATTTCAAAACTGCTCAAACGCTACTATTATAGGTAAGGTGACAGATAGACATTTAAAAAGGGTAATCTTAAATAGCAGTTTTGGAACTTCAAGATTTTTAGAGACGCCTAGCGGTGAGCTGCTTCCAAGAATTTGCTAAAAGGATATTGTGAATGCATGAATATAGTATAGTTCAATCTCTTTTAGACTCATGTGATGAGAATGCAAAAGCTAACAATGCTACAAAGGTGATTAAGGTTGTTATAAAGATAGGTGTAATGAGCGGAGTAGAGCCAGAGCTTTTAAAAACTGCCTTTGATACATTTAAAGAACAAACCATATGTGAAGATGCAGAATTTATTATAAATATCCAAAGTGTTATTGTAAAATGTAACAGTTGTTTAATCGAATCGACACTTAAAAAACTAGAGTATACTTGCCCAAAATGCAAGAGTACAGAATTATCAATACTTGATGGTGAAGATATGTACTTGATGCAGTTAGAACTAGAATAAATACTTTGTTTGAATATTGGTAAAGGATTAAATAAAACTTAAAGCTTATTTGGATATAATTCCGGACTTTTTAGATATATTTAAGGAATTGTATATGTACGCAATTATCAAAAATGGTGGTAAGCAATATAAAGTTCAAGAGGGTGATGTTTTATTATTAGATAAAATGTCTCTTGAGCCTAAAGCTATCATCGAAATTAATGAAGTTCTAGCTGTTAACGCAGGTGAACTTAAAATGGGAGCTCCTTATGTTGATGGAGCTGTTGTAACTGCTGAAGTGATCAATGAAGGTCGTGACAGAAAAGTAGTTATTTTCAAAAAACGTCGTCGTAAAGACAGTAAAGTTAAAAGAGGTTTCAGAAGAGACTTCACTCGTGTTCGTATCACGAAAATAGCTGCATAATAGCAAGCTTCATAATTAAGTAGGAGATTTCATATGGCACATAAGAAAGGTCAGGGAAGTACACAGAATAATCGTGACTCAGCTGGTAGAAGACTTGGAGTTAAAAAGTATGGTGGTGAGGTAGTAATACCTGGTAACATCATTATTCGCCAAAGAGGAACGAAAGTTCATCCAGGTAAAAATGTTGGTATGGGTAAAGATCATACTTTATTCGCACTAGTTGAAGGTGTTGTTACTTTTGAGAGAAAAGACAAAAAACGTCAACAAGTTTCAGTAATACCTGCTGCATAATTCTACAATATTTGGGCTTGTCCCAAATGTTTTCCGCTTCACAATGGGTTTTACACCTAAACAATATAAAAAAATTTAATAATTTACTATTTTAAAATCAAGTGAATTTTTAAGTTTTTAAATATTAAGTTTAATATCGATTTCTAAAGTTTACTTAGAAATTTTACACGGATAGTTACTAGCTAAAAGAAAAATCAGAAGGAGAGCACTTGTTTACAGATAGTGTCGAATTAACAGTTTCATCGGGAAAAGGTGGACAAGGGTGTGTAGCATTTCGTCGTGAAAAGTTTGTTCTAAATGGCGGACCAAATGGTGGAGATGGCGGAAAAGGTGGAGATATCTGGTTTAAATGTGATAACAATACCCATACTCTCTCACATTTTCAGAAAAAAATGCACATTAAAGCAGAAGGTGGAGTTCCTGGCGCAGGTTCACTTATGGCAGGAAAATCTGGTCTTAAAAAAGTTATTATAGTTCCACCAGGGACGCAAATTTTAGATATGGAAACAGGTGATGTACTTTTTGATATGCTTGAGCATGGTAAAGAGGTGTTGTTTGTGGAGGGTGGAAAAGGCGGACTTGGTAATGTTCACTTTAAGAGTTCAACTAACCAAAGACCAACTTATGCACAACCTGGTGAAAAGGGTGAAACAAGAAGAATCAAATTAGATTTAAAGCTTATTGCAGATGTTGGTTTAGTCGGCTTTCCAAATGTTGGAAAATCTACTCTTATATCTACTGTTTCAAATGCTCGTCCAGAGATTGCAAACTATGAGTTTACTACACTTACGCCAAAACTTGGTCAAGTCAATATTGGTGATTTTGAATCATTCGTTATGGCTGATATTCCTGGTATTATCGGTGGAGCTCACGAGGGTAAAGGTCTTGGAATTCAGTTTTTAAGACATATAGAGAGAACAAAAACACTTTTATATATGGTTGATTTAGCTTCTTATAGAGACTTAAAAGAGCAAATTGAAACTCTAAAAGATGAAATATCATCATTTTCTGAAATATTAGGCACAAATCAGTATGCTATCGCACTTACAAGACTAGATGTTGTTCCTGCGGATGAATTAAACGATTTAGTAAATGGTTTTTTAGAACTTCTTGGAGTTAAAGCAAATAAAAACAGTGAATTTGATTTTGATGATTCAATTCCTTACTTTATTCAAGATAGTGCAGATGAAACTTTAGGATATGATAAAACTCTTCCATATTTTGTTGCACCAATATCTTCTGCTATTAATAAAAACATTGAAGCACTTAAATACTCTCTGTTTAATTTAGTACATACAAATAGAAGAGACATTCAATAGATGAAACGAATTGTTGTTAAAGTTGGTAGTGCTGTTTTAACACAAAATGATTCAATTGCTCTTGAGCGGATGAAAGCATTGGTGGATTTTTTAGCAGAGCTGAAAAAGAGTTATGAAGTTATACTCGTTTCATCGGGGGCAGTTGCAGCCGGATATACGGCACTGAAGTTAGATAGAAGCGTATTGCAAAACAAACAAGCCTTAGCATCCATAGGTCAACCTATACTAATGGATAAATATGGTAAAAAATTTGCAATACACAATATTCTTACTGCTCAAGTGCTGGTTACTGCTGCAAACTTACAAAGAGAAGATGAGATTCAAAGAATTAAAGATACAGTAGATACTCTTATCTCCAACGGTGTTATTCCAATTATCAATGAAAATGACGCAACATCTACAAAAGAGCTTGTTGTTGGAGACAACGACCAGCTATCAGCTTATATAACAAAACATACCGATTCGAGTTTGCTTATAATACTTTCCGATATAGATGGTTACTACGACAGTGATCCAAGAGAAAATAAAGATGCAAAAGTACTGAAAATTGTAAATTCTATTGATAAAAATGAGCTTCAAAAAGATGCAACACCTCATGGCGCTTTTGCAACAGGCGGAATTTTAACTAAATTAAAAGCTGCTGATTACCTTTTAACCAATTCGATAGATATGTTCTTGTCTAGTGGGTTTGATTTGAGTGATATTAAAAGCTACATGTTAGATAAAAAATATACCGGCGGAACACTTTTTACAAAAGGCAAAGATAATTGAAAATAATTTTTATGGGTACGCCAGATTATGCAAAGGCTATACTGCAAAAAATTATTAATACAAATGATATGGAAGTGGTTGCAGTTTACACTCAGCCAGATAAACCTGTCGGCAGAAAAAAAGTTATGACACCGCCAGAAGTAAAAACTCTTTCATTGGAAAATGACATTGACGTTTTTCAGCCAAATAGACTTCGTGATGAGAGTGTTGTAAAAGAGCTTCTTAAAATAGAGTGTGATTTTATAGTTGTTGCTGCGTATGGTCAAATATTGCCACTTGAGATTTTACAGCACGCCCCGTGCATAAATCTACATGCGTCTATATTACCAACATATAGAGGGGCAAGTCCAATTCAGCAAACTCTTCTAAATGGCGACAAAAAAACTGGTGTCACAGCAATGTTGATGGATGTTGGTTTGGATACCGGTGACATTATCAAAATAAAAGAGATAGATGTAAGTGATAGTGAAATGTCAGATTCTCTTTTTGATAGACTTACAGAGGTTGCAAGTGATTTAACAATAGATGTCTTGCAAAACTTTAGCAAATACCCGCATGTTAAACAAAATGACTCTCTATTTTCGCATTGCAGTAAAATTACAAAAGAAGATGGTGAAGTTGAGTTTAAAGACGCTACCACACTTTACAATAAATATCGTGCATTTACACCTTGGCCAGGGGTTTATTTAAATAACGGACTCAAACTTAAAGAAATAGAATTAATAGAAGCGAAGAGTAACAATGAGGCTGGAAAAATTCTACATGTAGATAAAAACAGTATTGTAGTTGGATGTGAAAATGGAACTATTAGAATTGTAAGAGTTCAGCCACAATCAAAAAAAGATATGGATGTTCTCTCGTATATTAATGGCAAAAGATTAACCGTTGCAGATACTCTCTCTTGATAGTGTAGATTCTACTCAAAATTATTTAAAAGAGTTAGTAAAACAAAACAAAGTAACTCCTCCTTTGGCTGTTGTAGCCAAAACTCAAACAAATGGTATTGGTAGTAGAGAAAATACTTGGAGCGGTATGGATGGAAATCTTTTTCTCTCTTTTGCCATTCCATTAAGCAATCTGCCAAAAGATTTAAAACTTGA
This sequence comes from Candidatus Sulfurimonas baltica, assembly GCF_015265455.1. Classification (NCBI taxonomy): domain Bacteria; kingdom Pseudomonadati; phylum Campylobacterota; class Epsilonproteobacteria; order Campylobacterales; family Sulfurimonadaceae; genus Sulfurimonas; species Candidatus Sulfurimonas baltica. The sequence goes on from NZ_CP054492.1 coordinate 738,271, forward strand.
ATCGGCTTCTATTTATTTTGCTTATTTATTAAAAGATAGCTTGTCTGAATCGAATTCTAAAGTTTGGCTAAAATGGCCAAATGATTTTTATATCGGAAATAAAAAAATTGGCGGGATGATTACACATGTGGTTGAAAAAACCCTTGTCTGCGGGGTTGGTTTAAATATAGAAAATTCTCCAGAAAATTTTGCAAAATTAGATATAAAAATAAGTATAGATGAACTATTAAATAAGTATTTTGAAAGTGTTGAAAAAAATGTTTTATGGAAGCAAGTTTTTAGTAAGTATGAGTTAGAATTCCATAAGAATAAAAACTTTTTTACACATAAAAATAATTTAAAAATTTCCTTAAAAGATGTTGTCCTGCAAAGCGATGGCTCTATAATAAGTGATGGCGAGAGGATATACAGTCTAAGATGAGCGAAGTAATAGTAATAGCAAATCAAAAAGGTGGTGTTGGTAAAACGACTACTGCCGTAAATTTAGCTGCCTCTCTTGCTGTTGCAGAAAAAAAAGTACTCTTAATAGACTCTGACCCACAGGCAAATGCCACTACATCTTTGGGCTTTCATAGAAATGATTATGAGTTTAATATTTATCATGTGTTAATCGGAACAAAAAAACTAAAAGATATTATCTTAAAGTCTGAGTTGCCAACTCTTCATTTAGCTCCATCAAATATTGGATTGGTTGGAATTGAAAAAGAGTATTATGATGCAGACAAGGCAGCAGGGCGTGAATTAGTACTTAAAAAAGCTATTTCCAATGTATTAAAAGATTACGACTATATTATTATAGATTCTCCTCCGGCACTTGGACCCATGACTATCAATGCCCTTTCGGCTTCAAATTCTGTAATAATACCAATACAGTGTGAGTTTTTTGCACTTGAAGGTCTTGCGCAACTTTTAAACACTATAAAACTTGTAAGAAAGTCTATAAATCCAAAACTTAAAGTAAGAGGTTTTCTCCCAACAATGTTTAGTTCTCAAAATAATCTCTCTAAGCAAGTTTTTGCTGATTTAAAACAACATTTCAAAAGTAAGCTTTTTCAAACAAAAAGTGGCAAGATAATTGTTGTCCCAAGAAATGTTAAGTTGGCGGAATCTCCATCATTTGGTAAACCGGCAATTTTATATGATGTGAAGTCAAGTGGCTCGATTTCATACCAAAATTTAGCACAAGCGATAATAGAACAATGAAATCACAAAAATTAGGCCGTGGATTAGATGCTCTTTTAGGAGAAATGGGAGAAGCTTATGAAAATGAAGGCTCATCAAGAGACTCTATTATAGAAGTTTTAGTTAAAGATGTAAGACCAAACCCTTTTCAGCCAAGAAAACATTTTGAGGAGAGTTCTCTTTATGAGTTAAGCGAATCAATAAAAAACGACGGTCTTCTTCAGCCAATAGTAGTAACTGAAGATATTGACGGGTATGTCTTGATTGCGGGAGAAAGAAGACTCCGCGCATCAAAATTGGCAAAACTAAAAACTATTCGTGCCATTATACAAAATAGCGATGAGCATAAGATGAGACAATTCGCTTTGATAGAGAATATACAAAGAGATGAATTGAACTCAATTGAACTTGCATACGCTTATGCTGAGTTGATAAAACTTCATGATTTGACCCAAGAAGAGCTCTCTTTAAAAATACATAAAAGCAGAACTCATATTACAAATGCTATTAGGCTTTTACAACTCTCAGTAAAAACACAAAGATCTCTTATAGAGAGAAAAATTTCAACAGGACATGCAAAGGTCTTAGTTGGGCTAGATGAAAAGCAGCAGCAGTTGATTGTAAACTCCATTATTGGACAAAAGCTAAGTGTAAGAGAAGTTGAAGCTATGGTCAAAAATATTAAAAGCATAAAATCTAAACCTGCTGATGAACAACCAGTTGTATCATACGATTTTACAGATATTAAAAATAAACTCTCCCATCTTGGTTTTAAAATCAAGACATCAAATAAAAATTTAACTATAGAGTTTGGCAGCGAAACTCAAATTAGTAGTTTTTTATCGCATCTTAAGTAATAATACTCAAAAAAGTGTAAATATTAAAATTTATTCTTCCTTTAACAATTCTTTCAATTTTATAATAGTATAATCACGCAACTTTTAGGAGGTGCTATGTTAGATATAAATCCGATACTACTTGTAGCTACATTTATTGTGTTTCTTGCACTTATTATCACTCTTAACAGTTGGCTTTACAATCCATTATTTGCTTACATGAATAAAAGAGATGAAGACATTAAAAAAGACTTGAATAAAGTCGGTTCTAATGATGATGAAATCAATGAACTTCATGCAAAAGCACAATCAATAATTGATAATGCTAAACTGGAGGCTGCGGCTCTGAGAGAGAAAGTTATTGCAGATGCTAAAGAGTTGGCAGATAGTAAGATAGAGGCAAAGCGTGCTGAATTAGCTAGTCAGTATTTAGAGTTTGAGCGGTCACTTGCTCAATCTCGTGAACAATTAACAAGTGATCTAAAGTCACAAGTTCCATTGTTTCAAGAAGCTGTTAAAGCTAAATTTAGTCAAATATAAGGATGTAATGTGAGTAGAATTATAGTATTAATGATTATGATATCAACAATAGCGTTAGCATCTAATGCAGAGCATGCAGGAACTGATATAGTTCAAAGAACAGTAAACTTTTTATTGTTTGCTGGACTTATTTGGTACCTTGTTGCAGAACCAGCAAAAAACTATTTTGCGTCAAGAAGTCAAGGAATTGCTGACGAGATGCAAAAGGTTCAAGATAAGTTAAAAGAGTCTATTTCTTTAAAAAAAGATGCACTTGTAAAAATAACTGATGCAGAGAAATTTGCAACAGAGTTACTTGTTTCTTCTAAAAAAGAGAATAAGATTATAAATGACAATATTATGAATCAGTGCGATGTTGATTTGGAAATAATAGTAAAACAACAAACAACTTTGATGGACTTTGAGCAAAGAAAAATGGTTCGTAAAGTTGTTGAAGATACACTTGAAGATGTACTTAAACAAAGTAGTGATAGTTTTGATAGAGAAGCTATGGCTAATGTTATCTTGAAGAAGGTGGCATAAATGGAAGAGTTAATCGCAAAAAGATATATTAAAGCTATTAAGAAAAGCTCTGATATGGATTCAATGCTGAACATGGCTTTGATTTTTTCTGCTATAGCTGAGTCTTTTAATGATCCGAAGTTTCTTCAGATTATTAATAACCCAAATGTTAGCAGAGATCAAAAATCAGAGATTCTTTTGGCAGCAGTTAAATCTGCTAATTCTAAAGATGTTGAGAATTTAGTTAAATTACTTGCTGAACATAATCGTATCAATATTATTCCTACTTTAGCGGAAGTGTTGAGAAAAGATATTGCAACTACAAGTAAAAACTATAGTGGTGTTATATACAGCGACAGCAGTATTGACGCAAAAACTATAGAAGATTTAGGTAGTGGCTTAGGTAAAAAATTTGATTCTACTATATCATTAGAGTTGGTGAAAAGTGACTTTAACGGTATAAAAGTAGATGTACAAGATCTTGGTATAGAGATAAGTTTCTCTAAATCTAGAATTAATAATCAAATGATAGAACATATTATAAAAGCAATTTAACTTCAAGAGAGGAGAAATATAGTGGTAGCAAAAATTCAAGCTGATGAAATCAGCTCAATAATTAAAGAGCGTATCGATAACTTTGAACTAAGTGTTGATATTAATGAAACTGGTAAAATAGTTTCTTATGCTGATGGGGTTGCACAGGTTTACGGACTTAGCAATGTTATGGCTGGAGAAATGGTAGAGTTTGACGAGGGTACTCAAGGTTTAGTAATGAATCTTGAAGAGAGCAGAGTAGGTGTTGTTATTCTTGGCGGAGGTTCACAACTAAGAGAAGGTATGTCTGTTAAAAGACTTGGTAAGCTTCTTAAAGTTCCTGTTGGTGATGCACTACTTGGTCGTGTTGTAAACGCACTTGGAGAGCCAATTGATGGTAAAGGTCCTATTGAGACAACTGAAACTCGTTTCGTTGAAGAAAAAGCACCTGGTATCATGCAGAGAAAATCTGTTCACGAGCCGTTAGCAACTGGTATTAAAGCAATTGATGCATTAGTTCCAATTGGTCGTGGTCAAAGAGAACTTATTATTGGTGATAGACAAACTGGTAAAACAACAGTAGCACTAGACGCTATTATTAATCAAAAAGGTAATGGCGTTGTTTGTATCTATGTTGCAGTAGGTCAAAAAGAGTCAACAGTAGCTCAAATAGTTCGTCGTTTAGAGGAGCATGGTGCATTAGAATATACAATTATTGTATCTTCTACAGCTGCTGAAGCTGCTGCACTTCAATTTTTAGCTCCATACACTGGTGTTACTATGGGTGAATACTTCCGTGATAACGCTAGACATGGCCTAATTGTATATGATGATTTATCAAAGCATGCAGTTGCATACCGTGAAATGTCACTTATTCTTCGTCGTCCTCCGGGCCGTGAAGCTTATCCTGGAGATGTTTTTTACATTCACTCTCGTCTTCTTGAGAGAGCTGCAAAGCTTTCAGATGAAAAAGGTGCTGGTTCACTAACAGCACTCCCAATTATTGAGACTCAAGCGGGTGATGTTGCGGCATATATTCCTACTAATGTTATCTCTATTACTGATGGTCAGATTTTCCTTGAAACTGAACTATTCAACTCGGGTGTTCGTCCAGCAATTAATGTTGGTCTTTCAGTTTCTCGCGTTGGTGGTGCTGCTCAGATTAAAGCTACTAAGCAAGTTGCTGGTACTTTAAGACTTGACCTAGCTCAGTATCGTGAGCTTCAAGCATTTGCACAATTTGCATCTGACCTTGATGAAACATCTCGTAATCAGCTAGAGCGTGGACAAAGAATGGTAGAAGTTCTAAAACAAGGACCATTTTCTCCTCTTTCTGCTGAAAAGCAAGTTGCTATTATCTTCGCTGGAAATGAAGGTTTCCTAGATGATATGGATCCGTCAAATGTTGTTCGTTTTGAGGCTGAAATGTATCCATTTATTGAAGCATCGTATCCTCAAATTTTTGAGAATATTAGAAGTACTTCTAAAGTAGATGATGATACTACAACATTATTGAAAAAAGCACTTGAAGAGTTCAAATCTAGCTTTGTAGCTAAGTAAGGAAAACTTTATGGCAAACTTGAAAGATATTCAAAGACAGATAAAAAGTGTTTCTAACACTCAAAAGACGACTCGTGCTATGAAGCTTGTATCAACTGCAAAGCTTCGTCGCGCAGAAGAGTTAGCTAAGCGCTCACGTCTTTATGCTGCAAAAATGAATCAGGTAATTGCCGAAATAGCTGGACGCATTAAATGTAACAAAGTTGGCGGAATCGATAATCGTTGTTTTACGAAAATTGAAAACCCTAAAACTGTTGATATTATTTTTGTAACTGCTGATAAAGGTTTATGTGGCGGTTTTAATATTCAAACTATTAAAGCTGTTAAAAAACTAATTGCAGAGTATAAAGCAAAAAATGTAAAAGTGCGTTTACGTGGAATCGGTAAAAAAGGTGTTGAGTTTTTTAAATATAATGAAGTTGAAATGTTTGACTCAGTTATAAATCTTAGTTCAAGACCTGATAAAGATAGAGCAGACGATTTCATCGAAACTTCTATTGAAGATTTTAAAGATGGAAAAATTGATGCTCTTCATCTTGTATATAATGGCTACAAAAACATGATAACACAAGAGTTACATGTGAACAAAGTGTTGCCAGTAGATGCAGATCAGTTTGAATGTGAAGAAGTACAAAAATCAATCTTAGAGATTGAAGCTCAAGATGAAGAGAAAATGCTTGATTCTTTGGTTAATAGGTATGTAGAATATGCTATGTATTATGCGCTAATTGATTCAGTTGCGGCTGAGCACAGTGCTAGAATGCAGGCTATGGATACAGCTACTAATAATGCTAAAGATATGGTTAAATCATTAAATATTAAATTTAATAAAGCTAGACAAGCAGCTATTACAACAGAACTTATAGAGATTATAAGTGGTGTGGAGTCTATGAAATAATGGAGAAAAATATGATTGGTAAAATAAGCCAGGTTATGGGGCCTATTGTTGACGTTGATTTTGATGGGTATCTTCCAGTAATTAATGAAGCAATTGAAGTTCAAATAAGTTTAGAAGGTTCTGTAAATCGTTTAGTATTAGAAGTTGCAGCTCACTTAGGTGATGGTCGTGTTAGAACGATCGCAATGGATATGAGTGAAGGTTTAGTTCGTGGTATGGATGCTACTGCTACTGGTTCACCTATTAAGGTTCCTGTTGGAGAGAAAGTACTTGGACGTATTTTTAATGTTATCGGTGAAACTATTGATGATGGTGAGCAAGTTACTGATGCACCACTATGGTCTATTCACCGTGATCCTCCACCATTAGTTGATCAATCAACTACTACGGAGATGTTTGAGACAGGTATTAAAGTTGTTGACTTATTAGCACCATACTCAAAAGGTGGTAAAGTTGGACTATTCGGTGGTGCTGGTGTTGGTAAGACAGTTATTATCATGGAGCTTATTCATAATGTTGCTCATGGTCATGATGGTCTATCTGTATTCGCTGGTGTTGGTGAGAGAACTCGTGAAGGTAATGACCTTTACCACGAGATGAAAGACTCGAATGTACTTGATAAAGTTGCACTATGCTACGGTCAAATGAGTGAGCCTCCTGGAGCACGTAACCGTATTGCTTTAACTGGTCTTACTATGGCTGAGTACTTTAGAGATGAAAAAGGTCTAGATGTATTGATGTTTGTTGATAATATCTTCCGTTTTGCTCAATCAGGTTCAGAGATGTCTGCTCTTCTTGGTCGTATCCCTTCAGCTGTTGGTTACCAACCAACTTTAGCTCGTGAAATGGGTGCGTTACAAGATAGAATTACATCAACTAAAAATGGTTCAATTACTTCTGTTCAAGCTGTTTATGTTCCAGCGGATGATTTAACTGACCCGGCTCCTGCTTCTGTATTTGCTCACTTAGATGCAACTACAGTTCTTAATCGTAAAATTGCTGAAAAAGGTATATATCCTGCAGTTGATCCACTTGATTCAACTTCTAGATTACTTGATCCTCAAATTTTAGGTGAAGAGCACTATAATGTAGCTCGTGGTGTTCAACAAACACTTCAAAAATACAAAGACTTACAAGATATTATAGCTATTCTTGGTATGGATGAATTATCTGAAGAAGATAAAAATGTTGTAGAGAGAGCTCGTAAAATTGAGAAATTCTTATCACAGCCATTCTTTGTTGCAGAAGTATTTACAGGTTCTCCTGGTAAGTATGTTTCTTTAGCAGATACTATCAAAGGTTTCAAAATGATTCTTGATGGTGAATGTGACCATATGTCAGAAAATTCTTTCTACATGGTTGGTAACATGGATGAAGCAATTGAGAAATCTCAAAAGAAGTAATTCATAAAGGATCCAAATGAGTATGTTAAAACTTGAAATTCTAACTCCTAATGGTGAAATCTATAATGGTGAAGCTATTAGTGTAACTCTTCCAGGTGAAGAGGGTGAGTTTGGTGTTCTTGCAGAACACGCTTCGCTAACAACACTGTTAGAAGCTGGCGTTATAGATATAGAAAAAGAAGACAAGTCAGTTGAGTCAATTTTAATCAACTGGGGTGTTGTTCATGTTGATGAAGAGAAAGTTATTGTTCTAGTTGAAGGTGCTGTAGCTATTCGTGGTGAAAACGAAAGCGCAATTGCTACAGCACTTGAAAATGCTAAAGAATTAATTGAATCTATTAAGGATAACAATCCTGCAATAGCAGCTGTTTCAGCTAGAATTGAATCAGCGGCTCATAACTTATTGTAAACTATGATTAACGAAATAACTGATTTTTATTTAAAAAGTCACCCAGTTACTCTGGGTGTTTTAGCACTTTTATCAATCTATTTTATAGTGCTAAATTGGGTTTATTTTTATCGCTATTTTTCTCTTAATAGTTGGCTTGAAATAGAGAATAGATCTCTTGAGAGCCTTCTTATGGGAGCTACAACAGTAAATCAACAATCTTTTTTATTTAATTTCCTAAAAACTAGTTCTAACATTACAAAAGAAGTGTTAAGTTTAGGAATGCTTGCTGCAACAAAAGAAGCTACTAAAGGGTTGTCAATACTCTCTATATTTGCTTCCACAACTCCATTTATAGGGTTATTTGGAACGGTTGTGTCTATACTAGACACATTTACACATATAGGACAAAGTAGCGGTGGAATGAGTATTATAGCCAGTGGTGTTTCAGATGCTTTGGTAGCAACTGCTGCGGGTATATTTGTTGCTATATTCGCATATACATATCATCAAATACTAAAAAGAAAATCTTTTGAACTAATAAGCTTTATGCAGATGCAAAGTGATGCAATAATAGCTCGTAAAGTATAAAAAATGAATTATGATTGGGATGAAAAACCTGAGTTAAATATTACTCCATTGGTAGATGTTATGCTGGTGCTTTTAGCGATTATGATGGTAATTGCACCAAATATGATATACGAAGAAAAAATAAATCTTCCTCAAAGCTCTAAGACCACACAATTGTCAAAAATACCTCCTGTTCATATAACTATTGATAAAAATAAAAATCTTAAAATTAATAAAGATAGCTATGAGCTAAACTCTTTTATGGATAATTTTTATTTATACACTAAAAAACTTGATAAAAAAGCTACTGTACTTATTAGTGCTGATAAAAGTTTGGATTACGGTGTTGTTATGTCAGTACTTGCTGCTGTAAAGCAAGCAGGTTTTTCTGAGGTTTCATTAGCAACTAATGGATAAAAACAACTCCTATTTTTATATTAGTGGTTTTATATCACTATCATTATTTATATTTTTTTTAGTATTGTTTATATATATGGTTACATCATCTGACAAAGTAAAAACATTTGCCATGAAAAAAGATAACTATATTTCTGTATCAATAGATATGCCAAAAACAGAACAAAAGAGTAATAAAGAAAGTGTAAGTGAAGCGGAAATAAAAAAAAGTGAAGCACCTAAAAAAAGTGAAGAGGTAAATATAGATAATCTGTTTAGTGACGTTTGGACTAAAACTATAAAAACACCAAGCCAAAAACCTAAAACAGTTGACATAAGAAGACTTCATGAAATCAAAAAACCTATTAGTAAATCAGAAAATAATATGGTTGAATCATTATCAAAAAAAGTTAATAAAATTGAAACAAACAATATTGAGCAAGAGAGTTTAAAGAGTTCTACAGCGCCTGAAGTTAATGAATATTTGGCTAAAATTCAAGCTTTGGTATATGAATATTTTTATCCACCTCAAAATTCTCAGGGAAATAGTGTAGAAGCTATTATAGAACTTAGTTCTATAGGAAGGGTGTACGATTTTAGAATCTTAAGATATTCATCTAATACTGCATTGAATAATGAGTGTGACAAAATTAAAGATAGACTTAAAAATGTAATTTTTCCACAAAACCCTGAAAATAATTCAGGGGTATATACAATAATTTTAAAATCAGAGGAGTAAGTATGAAAATTTTAATTTCATTTTTGATTGCTTTCACTTTTACATACGCGAGCGATGCTACAATAGAAGTAATTAAAAAAGTCGATTCTCTTCCAACTTTGGCAGTAGAAGATTCTTCTTTAAGTTATAGTGACACATTTAAAATGATCTTTTTTAAGTCATTGGTAGCTGATTTAAATGTAATATCAATATTTAATGTTGATAGACATCATCGTAAAATTGACTTTGATTCAAGCAGTACAGCACAAGAAAACAAAGATATGAATTATATTTTAAGGTATCAACTTATAGAGGATGATGCCGGTGCATTAAATATAAAATTAAAAATTATAAGTGATAATAAAATTGTATTTAATAAAAACTATAAAGTTAATAATAAAAATATTTATATGTTTCTTTCGCATACTGTCGCCTATGACATTAACAAGTTTATGGGTGAACCATCTATTGAATGGATTAAAAGAAAAGTTATTTTTTCAAGAGTTGTTGCTCCCCAAAAGAGTGAATTGGTAATATCTGATTATACTCTTACATATCAGCATATTGCTGTAAAAGGCGGTTTTAATTTATTTCCAAAGTGGTCTAATAAGGCTCAAACAGCATTTTATTACACTTCATTGGATGAAAAAAAACCAACTTTAAAATATGTTGATATTACTACAGGCAAGAGTGAAGTAATCGCATCTTCGGATGGAATGATGATATGTTCTGATGTAAGTGATGACGGACAAAAGCTGTTACTGACTAAGGCACCTGCTGGACAACCAGATATTTATCTATATGACGTTCAAACGAAAAAAACCACAAGATTGACAAAATATGGTGGAATTGATGTTAGTGGTCAATTTATAGATAATGAAAATATAATATTTGTATCTGATCGACTTGGGTATCCAAATATTTTTTCTAAAAGAATTGATGGAAGCAGTGTTGAGCAGATGGTTTACTATGGAAAAAGTAACGCTGCATGTAGTGCTTTTGGGAAGTATATAGTCTATAAAGCAAGAGAAAGCTCTGATGCATTTTCCGATAATACATTTAATTTACATCTTATCTCAACAGAGACAGACTTTATCAGAAGACTGACGGCTGTAGGGGTAAATGAATTTCCAAGATTTTCTATAGATGGCGACGCTATAATTTTTATTAAAAATTATAGCGCTCAAAGTTCTATCGGCATTATAAGACTAAAGCATAATAAAAATTATCTTTTTCCTTTGAAATATGGAAAAGTCCAATCAATGGATTGGTAAAACGGTTTTTATTAAAATATATTAATATAATTCTGGTACAATGACACAAATAAAACTGAAGGTAGTGAAAAAATGAAAAGTATAGTAATATCAAGTGTAGTAACAGCACTTTTAATCTTAAGCGGATGTAGTAGTAAAGATCCAGTTATAGACGAAACTAAGACTGAGGTTGCTAGTGAAATAGCAAAAGATAAAGTTGCTGAAGAGGTTGCACCTGTAGAAACTGAAACTGTATCATCTAGCGAGTCTTCTGTATTAAATGAAAAAGTGACACTAGACGAAAGTAGTAAAGATTCTTCAGGCTCTGATTCTATGGAGAAGTTAGAAAAAAACTTTTCATCAATATACTTTGATTTTGACAAGTTCAATATTCGTTCTGACATGGAAAACAAAATTTCTGGCGATGTGCAATTGGCAAATTCAACAGCAAGTAAATTTTCTATAAAACTAGAAGGTAACTGTGATGAATGGGGAAGTGACGAGTACAACTTTGCTTTAGGTCTTAAAAGAGCAAGTACAGTTAAAAAATCTTTGGTAGCAGAAGGTGTTGCTGTTAATCGTATTACAATGGTAAGCTATGGTGAAAGTAACCCTACCTGTACTGATAAAACAAAAGATTGTTGGGCTAAGAACCGTAGAGTTGATTTTAAACTATTACCGTAATTTATGAATAGAAGCATATTAATTGCTCTTTATGCAATATTATTACCTTATTACTTAATCGGTGCAGAACCTTCTGCATTCGGTGCTGGCAATTTAAACAGTCCAGAACCCTATGGTTTAACTTCAAGTGAAAAAACACTCTTAGAAAATAAAAAAAATCTTCAAAAAGTTGTAGTTAAAAGTAATAATCAAGCTAATGAAGTTGATTCACTAAGAGAGAGAATTGATGGATTACAGACTATTATTGAAAGTATAAGTTCTTTATCCCGCCAAAATAAATTGGATTTAAAATCAATAAATAAAGAGAATAGTGATGAACTTAAGAGTAGTGTTGAATTTAATAAAAGACTTAATGACTCAACGCAATTAAACAATAATTCAATCAAAGAGAATAATAAGCTTATTCTTGTAAATATCACAGATATTGAAAAAATAAACCTTGCAATTGCAGAGATAACCAAGCTGATTGATAAGATAAATAGCACATATGTAACAAAAGATGAGTTTAATCTCCTTGTTAATGACGTTAATAATTTTAAAGATTTAGTGACAAAAGAATTAAAAGATGGTTCAAAGCAAAAGAAGTCTAGTTTGGACTCTATGTCGAGTGCTGATATTGAGAACCAAGCTAAAATTTTTTATGATAAAAAACTTTATTCAGAATCATATGAATATTATAGTAATTTAGTAAAAAGAAACTATAGACCTGCTCGCGCACATTACATGTTGGGTGAGATAGAGTATTATAGGAAAAATTATTCTGACGCTATAGCTTATTATAAAAAAAGTGCATCTCTTTATTCAAAAGCATCATATATGGATATTTTGATGCTACATACAGCAATTTCTATGGATAATACTGGTGATAAGAAAAATGCAAAAACTTTTTATAATGCTGTAATTACTAAGTACCCAAATAGTAATGGTGCAAAAATCGCGAATAATAAACTTAGTTTAATTAAATAATTGTTATTAACTTAGCTGTGTTAGCATTATTATGTTAAAATCCAAAAAAAATATAAAAGGCATTGAAAATGGCAATCGAAACAAATCAAATTGTAGCAATAGAGTATGAAGTTAGTGATGGAAATACTATAGTAGACAGTAATATAGGTGGAGCACCATTAGTTTTTATGTTTGGTAAAGGTCAGATTATTCCAGGACTAGAAAATGGTATTGTTAATATGTCAATTGGTGAAAAATCAGAATTACTAATAAAAGCTGAAGATGCATACGGAGAGTATAATGATGAGGCAAAGCAAGAAGTTCCTAAAGATCAATTTGCCGGTATTGATTTAGAAGTTGGAATGAGTCTTTATGGTCAAGGTGAAGATGGCGGTACTGTTCAAGTTATAGTTAAAGAAATAGGTACTGAGAATGTAATTATTGATTTTAACCACCCTTTAGCTGGTAAAGATTTAACTTTTAACGTGTCTATTAATAATATTAGAGAAGCTTCTGCGGAAGAGGCTATGACTGGTATTCCTGCTGAAAACAAACAAAATAATGAAGGTTGTTGTGGTACTGGTGGCGGCGCGGGTTGTGGATGCTAGTTATATAACAGCTTCTGCTTCTTCTGCTCAAGCATTTAAAACTGCTACTCTTTTAAAAGCACTGAGTGTAAATTCTCTTATAACCGGAGAAATTGGTGTGGGAAAAAAGAGCTTAGCACACTATATTCTTCCAGATGCGCCAATACTTGATGCATCAAATTTGAAGGAACTACTCGTAACACTTGATAGTGTTAGTGAGATAGTTATTACTAATCTAGAGAACTCACCAAACATAAATAAAATTTTTGATATTGTTACTTCTAAAAATATAAGGGTTATCGCTACAGCAAAAAGTTCTTATTATAATGATGTAACTGATAAACTTTTTAGTATTAAATTTGATATACCACCTTTGTCTCAGAGATTAGAAGATGTTCAGCTTTTGATTAAGAAGTTCGCTAAAGAAGCATCAGAACTTTTTTATACTAAAGAAGAGTTTAATATGAAAAATTTTCAGCCTGATTTGAGTCAAAACTCAAACTCTTTGAGACGGCAGGTTATGATTAGTTATTTACTGCAAGATATCAATGATAGTGAGTTGATGAACATAGTTCAGAACTATTTAGTTGATAAGCTTGGCTCAAATAGCGACTATAAAAATTTTTTACACATATATGAAGTGCCGCTTATAAAAGCAGGCTTGCAAAGATTCAAATCTCAGCTTCAACTATCTGATAAGTTGGGATTAAACAGAAATACTCTAAGAAAAAAAATAGCTGAAAATAGCGAATATTTATAATATTAAGGAAAATGAATGAAAAAAATTGCGATGATATTTGCAGGACAAGGAAGTCAAGCCATAGGAATGGGAAAAGACTTTTATGAACACTCAGATATTGCTAGAGAGATGTTTGATAAAGCTGGACAAAGAATAGGTGTTGATTTTAAAGGGTTGATATTTGAAGAAAATGATAAGTTGGGACAAACAGCTTATACTCAACCAGCAATACTTTTAGTTCAAATGGTTGCTTACCGTCTGTTTAAAGAGGCATGTCCAGATATAAAAGCAGAGTTATTCTTGGGGCACTCTCTTGGTGAGTTTTCTGCTTTATGTGCCAGTGGTGCAATTGACTATGTAGATGCTGTTGAGTTGGTTCACAGGCGTGGACAACTTATGCAAGATGCGTGTAGTGATATTGAAGCTGGAATGATGGCCCTTGTTGGATTGGATGATGAGAGCATAGAAAAAGTTTGTTTAGATGCACAGTCAAATGGTAAAAAAGTTTGGCCAGCGAACTATAATCAAGATGGACAATTAGTTGTTGCGGGTATGAAAGCAGATTTAAGTTCATTAGAACAAACATTTAAAGATGCTGGTGCAAAAAAAGCTATACTTTTGAATATGTCTGTAGCTAGTCATTGTGAACTTTTATCATCTGCACAAATACCTTTTGAAAGTTTGATGGAGAGCATGATTGAGAATAGCTTTGAAGCTCCTATTATCTCAAATGTTACAACAACTCCATATAGTACAAAAACAGAAGCTGTATCACTACTTAAGGATCAGTTAGTTAAACCAGTAAAATATAAACAGTCAATTGAAGCTATTTCTAATGATATTGATATGGCTATAGAATTTGGAAACGGTGCTACATTAAAAGGTTTAAATCGTAGAATAGCTAAAGATATGATAACGTTGAATATTTCAGATATGGAATCATTAGCTAAGGTTGTAGAGGAAGTTTGTAGCTAATATGAGAGTCACTTTAGTTCAGAGTTCGCCTAAGTTAAGTCGCTCCAATCTTGAAGATGTTGTTTTAACAATAAGTGAGTTTAAAGATAGTAGTGATTTAATAGTTTTTCCTGAGCTCTCTTTAAATGGATATTTACTTCAAGATAAGCTTTATGAAGATGCATGGAACTTGGATGAACTAAATGAGTTGAAAACATTAAGTTTACATGTAGATATCGCTATAGGTGCAGCAATAAGAGATGGTGACAATTTTAGAAATGCAGCCCTTTACTTTTCTGATGGTAAACTGCTCTCTAAGCATTATAAGGTACATCTTCCAAATTATGGTATGTTCGAAGAAGCTAGATACTTTAGTGCCGGAAACATTTTTGAAAGCTTTATGTGCAAATATGGGAAGGTGTCTATGGTCGTGTGTGAGGATTTATGGCACAAGTCTGTGCATAAAGATTTAATACATGAAAATCCTGATTATATTTTAGCTCTTGTAGCTTCTCCATCTCGTGGATTTAGTGATTCTGGTTTGGAGATAGAAGATAAATGGCTAGATATTATAAAGACAGTATCAACAGAGTGCAAAGCAAAATTAATTTTTGTTAACAGAGTTGGTTTTGAAGATGGTCTTGGTTTTTGGGGTGGAAGTTGCATAGTAGATGAAAAAGGACTTATAACTCATAAGTTGCCCCTTTATGAAAAAAAAGTAAAAACATTTAAAATATAAGGAAATATATGAAAATAGCAATAATGGGTGCGATGCCCGAAGAGATAGCTCCAATACTAAAAAAACTAGGTGAGTATAAAACAACTCAATATGCAGGAAATAAATATTATGAAGCGTCATACAAAGGTGTTGAATTAGTTATTGCCTATTCTAAAATAGGTAAAGTATTTTCAACTCTTACCGCTTCAACATTGATACAGCATTTTGGAGCAGAAAAACTTCTGTTTTCGGGAGTTGCTGGAGCTATATCTCCAACTCTTAAAGTTGGAGATTTAATTGTTGCAACTAAATTGTCTCAACATGATTTAGATATTACTGCTTTTGGTCATCCTTTTGGTTTTGTGCCAGAAGGTGCTGTTTTTGTTGAAGCAGATAAAAAAATGATTGAAATGAGTAAAGAAGTAGCAAAGGAGATGGGTAAAATAGTTCAAGAAGGAATTATTGCTACTGGTGATCAATTTGTTGCTAATGAAGAGAGAAAGAATTGGATTGGCGATACTTTTAAAGCTGATGCTCTTGAGATGGAAGGCGCTTCTGTTGCTGTAGTTTGTAATGCACTAGATATTCCATTTTTTATACTGCGTGCAATTAGTGATGCAGCTGATATGGATGCAAGCTTTTCTTTTGATGAGTTTCTTGAGACTAGTGCAGTTGAGAGTGCAGAGTTTGTAATGAAGATGGTAGATAAAATAGTTGAATAAACAATCCATTAAAATCTCTAAAAAAATAATGTCAAAACTTGGTAAAACAAATGCTGAGTTTAACCTTATAGAAGAGGGTGATAAGATATTGGTTGGGCTTAGTGGCGGTAAAGATTCAATTACTATGATTCATGCTATGAAAGAACAACAACGCCGTGCTCCTTTTAAATTCGAATTTATAGCAGTAACAATAAGCTATGGAATGGGTGAGAATTATGATGCACTAACTGCTCATTGTAAAGAGCATGATATTCCTCATATTGTTCATGACACTAAAGTTTATGATTTAGCAAAAGATAAAATTCGAAAGAATTCATCATTTTGTAGTTTTTTTTCAAGAATGAGAAGAGGGTACCTATACACTGCTGCTCAGGAAAATGGTTGTAACAAGGTCGCGCTAGGTCACCATATGGATGATGCTGCAGAGAGTTTTTTTATGAACTTTATTTATAATGGTCAAATGCGCTCATTAGCGCCAATATATAGGGCTGAAAATGGATTGGTTGTTATTCGTCCTCTAATTCAGATGAGAGAGCGTCAGTTATCAGCATTTGCTGCAGATAATAACATTACTACAATTGGCGATGAGGCTTGTCCATCAATGCGCTTTGACGTTAAGATGCCACATGCCAGAGCAAATATGAAAGAGATGCTTTGCAAGATGGAGAAAGAGTTTCCTTCGCTTTTTACCAGCTTAAATGCGGCATTTAAAAATATATCTGTTGATAGTTTTTTTGATAAAGAGAAGTTTAGTATCTAGACTCCAAATTCTCTTCATCAAGCTCAATTTGAGATTTTTTATCCTGAAGTATCTCTTCTTTTATTGTTTGCAAAAATTCTAAAATATTTCCCTGATAAGATATAATATCATTGTCATGCGATAATACAAGCAGTTGTTTTAGTGAGTCAACATCGATTTTTTTAGCATATCTCGGGACCATTTTTAAATCTTTTTGAATGTTTGCTATGAGAGTGTCTATGTCTAAACCATTGTTGTCTTTAACTTTGTTAACAAGCTCTTTTGTAGATAACATTAACAGATTTGCTCTGTCAGGGTCATTTTTATAAATATCCATCCCAATCTTTTTTACAATCTCATAAGACTCCACTCTTGACTCTATATTGGCAGCTACCATTAGAGCAAATAATTTGGCACGAAACTCCAACGAACCATGATGATGAACAAATAATTCACGAAAAGCACTGAAAAAATGGTGTTTTATTCCGAAACTTGGTTGCATTTAAATCCCCTATATAACACTATATGCTATTATACATTTTTGAATTTAAATTTAGTGTTAATAAGTAAGGAAAAATTTATGGGTAGAGCCTTTGAGTATAGAAAAGCATCAAAATTAAAAAGATGGGGAGCAATGTCTAAATTGTTTCCAAAATTAGGAAAGATTATCACTATGGCTGCTAAAGAGGGCAGTAGTGATCCAGATATGAACTCCAAACTTCGTACG
Source organism: Candidatus Sulfurimonas baltica (assembly GCF_015265455.1). Lineage (NCBI taxonomy): Bacteria > Pseudomonadati > Campylobacterota > Epsilonproteobacteria > Campylobacterales > Sulfurimonadaceae > Sulfurimonas > Candidatus Sulfurimonas baltica. The sequence goes on from NZ_CP054492.1 coordinate 755,865, forward strand.
GCTATTATAAATGCCAAAGCTGAAAATATGCCAAAAGACAATATTGAAGCAGCTATAAAAAGAGCATCAGCAAAAGATACGGCTAGTATGATTGAAGTCAACTTTGAAGGTAAGGTTCCTCATGGTGTGCAACTTTTTATAGAGTGCATGACTGATAATAATACAAGAACAGTAGCCAATGTTAAAAATATACTTGCCAAAAATGGTGGGGAGATGCTAACAAAAGGCTCTTTGGACTTTATGTTTGACAGAAAAGCATTAATTGAATTTGAGCTAAAAGATGGCATGGATATTGAAGAGTTAGAACTGGAGTTAATTGATGCTGGTTTAGAAGAAATTGAAGAAGAAGAGGGAGTTGTTTTAGTTACCGGAGATTATACTAGTTTTGGAAAACTTAGTGAAGCTTTAGAAGGTATGGATATTGAAATAACAAAAGCAAATCTAGAAAGAATGCCAAATACACCTATAACTATTACGGATGAGCAACAAGAAGATATAGATAAAATTTTAGAAAAACTTGAAGATGATGATGATGTTCAAAAAGTTTTTACTAACCTAGCCTAATATATTTCTACATGTAGCTACATGTAGAATTTTTATATATATGAAATACGTAAACAAACATACTACTCAAACGTTAGAAGTCAAGCAGTCAAAATTTATTGCTCATCTAGTGCCATATGTAGATTATGAAAATATTCTCAAACAATTAAAGCTATCTAATCCAAAAGCAAGGCACTTTGTTGTGGCTTTTAGGTATTTCAATGAATATAACCAAGTTGTTGAACATTCAAGTGATGATGGTGAACCAAATGGAACTTCTGGAAAACCAAGCTTAATGGTTCTTCAAGGTAACGAGATTATTAATAGTGCAGTTATAGTTGTGAGATACTTTGGTGGGACAAAATTAGGCACCGGTGGCTTAGTTAGAGCCTATAGCGAAACCGTTAACTTGGTTATTGGAATGTCAGAATTATTTGAGTATAAAGAGGAAGTCACTCGGAGTATATCTTTTATTTATTCTAATGTTGGAAAAATAGAACATCAATGTTTAAGATATGAAATTGAGATAGTCAATAAAGTTTTTGAAACACAAGTAATATATGAACTAAAAGCATCCAAAGTGGATATGGAGTGCTTTTTAGAGAGTGTTGAGCGATTACTATATTAGTTATCTCCCATTAACGGCACTTCCCATATCCCACATAGGTAAAAATATACCTAGAGCCAATAAAATAACCATAGATGCTATTATTAATAGCATTAGTGGTTCTATTGCTTCTGAAAGACCATCAATAATCGCATCAAATCTCATTTTGTAGTATTCTGCAACTTTTTTTATCATTGTGTCTAGAGTACCACTATCTTCTCCTGCACTAATCATTTGAATAATCATATTTTCAAAAAGATTAGTATCCTTGAGACCATCGTTGAGTGTTCCACCTTTTTCAACAGTTGCTCTTACAGACAATAGTTTTTTCTTTAGTGGAAGGTTGTCTATCATAGCTACAGAAGTGTCAAGAGCTTCAGCTATTGGAATACCTGCTCGTATTAGTTCAGAAAAGACGAGAGTAAAGCGGCTAAGAGTTGCATACTTGATTATGTTTTTGATAAGCATTGTTTTAAGAAGTACATTATGCCATCCAAATCTTATATCCTTATTGTTGTTTATGAGATATTTGAATGTTACAAATGATGCAAAAAGAATCGCTAAAACATATGGTCCATAGTTGTTGAAAAGGTGTTCTAATGTTAACAGTATTTGAGTTGGTAGAGGAAGCTCAGCATTAAGTTCTTCAAATATAGATTTAAATTGTGGCACAACATAGGAGATTAAAACAGTAAAAGCAATAGCCATTGCTATCATTACATTCCTAGGGTACGCCATAGCTTTTTTAAATTTTGTAATGTTTGCACGAATTTCCTCAAGCATATCAGCAAGCGAGTATAGAGACTCATCTAAGTTACCTGTTTTCTCTCCTAGCTGAACCATTGCAATAGTCAAATTACCAAGCTCAAAACGGAAATTTTCCATTGATTTAGATAAAGAATGTCCTGAATTGATGTCTTCAGCGAGTTTTTTAAAAACAAGTTTTAAGTTTTGATCGTCGGTTGAATTCGCGATTTCATTAAGGGAGTCATATATAGAAATACCAGCATTTGTCATAACGGCAAGTTGCCGAATTGATGCAATTAAGCCATCCGGTTTTAATTTTCTTTTTTGAATATTTTTTAATAAGTTTGTTTTAAATCTTTTCAAACGTGCTTCTAATGGTTCTTCACCCTCAGCAACTTTAATAATGATTCCTGCGTGTTTTAATTTTGCAAGTTCGTTAGCTTTTTTTCTATCTTCAGCATATAAACCATGCTCCTCTTTTTTACCTTTTATAAGTATAGTTGCTATAAAATATTTCATTATTTTGCCACCTTTAAAATTTCTTCTAAACTTGTTATACCTTCAATAGCTTTGTCAATACCATTTTTTAGTATTCCTATAAAGCCATCTTTGACTGCTTGCGTATGCAGTACATCATTAGATGAGCCTTTTGCAATCAAAGATGAAAGTTCATCTGTAATGGTTAGAACTTCACATATCATTTCTCTACCCATGTATCCGGTATCATTGCACTCTTTGCACCCTTTTCCAATATAAAATTTAGAATTTTCTGGAATTAGCCCATGCATCTCTTCTATAACAGACGCTGGTACTTTTGCTACAGTTTTGCAATGTACACATATTTTTCTAACCAGCCTTTGTGCTTGTATAGCAACTAGCGCACCGCTGATTAAATAATGTGGTATACCCATGTCAACCATACGTGCTATTGCACTGATTGAGTCATTGGTATGCAGTGTTGATATAACTAAGTGACCTGTGAGCGCTGCTTTAATAGCTATCTCCAATGTCTCTTTGTCACGAATCTCACCAATCATTATTTTATCAGGATCTTGTCTTAATATTGAACGAAGTGCATCTGCAAAACTAAGACCTACTTTTGGGTTTACTTGAACCTGCTGAATAAGGTTCATTCTGTACTCCACCGGATCCTCAACTGTTATAACCTTATCTTCAACATTTCTTAGTTCATTTAGTGCACCATATAGAGTAGTCGTTTTACCACTACCGGTTGGACCTGTTACCAATATGATGCCATATGGAGCTTCTAAACCTTTTAGAAGCTTGTGATAACTTGCGCTATCCATCCCTGCCTCTTCTAGTTTAACTAATGCTTTTTGTTTGTCCAATACCCTCATAACAATAGACTCACCATATAATATAGGTAGTGTTGATATACGAAAGTCATATTCTCTAGAGCCAACAAGCGTTGAGAAACGTCCATCTTGTGGTTTTCTTTTTTCTGCAATATCAAGATTTGCAAGCAGTTTTAATCTTGATGCCAGAGGAGGGTATATATCTTTTTCAAAAATAAATATTTCTGCTAGTTTTCCATCAATACGTGCGCGAACAACGCAGTTTTTCTCTGTAGGTTCAATATGTACATCACTAGCACGACCTTTAATACATGCGTTTAATATTACATCAATAAGAAGCAATATAGAAGATGCTTCTTGTTGCTCTTCTAAAGAGCTGATTGAGTTGAGCTCATCTCTTATTTTTTTTACAAGTCCTTTGACGCTATCTTTAAGTTCTACCTTAAAAAGATAAGAAAGAATCTGTTTTTTTGTGGATACCGCTACCTTAATAGGCTTTCTGATAAAAAGCCTCTGAACAGATTCTTGAGCTTCTAAGTCAAGTGGATCACAAAAAGCAATTGTAACACTCATTTCATCTTCTGATACAGGGAAAACATTATATTTTTTAAGTTGTGTCAGTGATATGTTTTCAGTCAACCTGTAGTCCATATCAATAGAGTCAAGATCCAAAAATAGAAGATCCTGTTTCTCAGCTAACTTTACTAAAACATCTTTTTCTTGTATATAGTCATAGTCCTCTATGATTGAGATATCATAAACACCATTTTGAATCTTATCAACAACAAATCGAATCAACCTATCCATTGTAATAAATCCAGATAGCGTGATATCTCTAAGGATTAGGTTCGTGTCTAACCCTTTTGAAATCAGTCTATCGACTTGTCCCTGCATAATGGAGCCATTTTCTAGTAAATCCGAAGTAATTCTATCCATTAATGCCTCCTACCAGTAAATATGGCGCTTAATTGTTATTGAATTATAATACTCTTCAATCACTATTTTACTTAATTCATCATCCTTAACAAGATATAGCTTATATGTTAATTTACTATCATTCTCATCTTCAAACAAATAAAAATTCCTTGGCTCATGATCCCCAATTTTAGCATACAAATCAAAAACTTTTGATAATACATAATCGGTAGTAGGTAAATTTAATGACGACACGCTGTAACCATCAATCAAAGCATGGTAGAGTAGTTTTTTTTGCATTAATATAACAGAGAAATAAGCAGAGTTAGAACGAGACTCTTGAGAAAATTTTAATATTGCTATTGGCGTGGATAAGCGGTCTATATAATCGGCATTCAGGCAAGAAAAGGCATATAGAGATATATACTCCTCATCCTGTCTATACTTGTTAAAATTATTAAATCCAATATTACAAACATCTTCATACTTTTTATTTTGATAAAGATTAAACATATCTTGTTTTGTGTCAGCATATAGGCTTATTGTAATTAAAACTATTAATAATATTCTCATTTGAACTTTCCTGATAAAATTTCATCTAATAAGATTTTTGCTTGTGATGAACTGGAGTGATTTAGATATTTTTTTAGTGTTTCGATTGCCATCTCTCTTTTATCAAGTTTTATAAGCGCTTTAGTGAAAATAATCCAACTAGCTTCTATGTTGTTGTTTATTCCATTGGTAATTAAAGCATAATTGTATGCTTTTTCATACTCACCAATTTGATAATATTTTTTAGCTACAAATAAGCTCAGAGCAGGATTGTTGTTGATTTTGAATCTTTGTATAACATGATCAATATCACTGTATATATCTTGTTTTTTTATGCTGATTGTATTGCTCTCAACTTTGTTTATTTTCACTTTTTCAATTTTTTCAATTTTTTTATTTTTTGGCAACTGCTTAGATTCCGGTTCTGCTTTATTATTTTCATTTTTATAATCTTCAACTGTCTCAGTTTGCATTTTACGCATAAAATTCAAAGATGGCGATAGCAACATCTTATCTTTTACTTCCTTCTCAGTAATTAAAACTTTTTCTTTACTACTCTGCTTTGTTGCTTCAACTGTCTTAACCAAAGGAGTTTCTTTTACGCTGTTGTCATTTATAACAGTAGGCAAAATTTCTACAATTTCTTTTGCTTGAACATACTCTACGGCTCTATTATTTTCTTTGGTAATATTTTTTTCATCAATATTTGCAATTGAGCTATAATTAAATATTGTGACTATGGAGATTAATATAGCGATTGTGCTAATAGCTATGGCTACATGTGGAATGTATGACTTTAGTCTGTATTTGGTGTGTCTTGCTTCCAAATCTTTTATATTAAGCATTTAGAAGTCCTGTGTGTATTGCCGACATTTCAATAATTTTATTTGAAATAAAATCTCCATTGATTTTAGATGGATTGTTTTGTAAGTAATGCTCATATATGTCAAATACTGTATAAATTAGTTTATTCGTATCTCTATAGTTACCATCTGTTAGTTTATGAATTAAATTTACAGATTTTTTAGAAAACATGTTTGCACTGTCGAAGCAGTTTGCTTTTAAAAGTTTTTTTTGAATATAGATTTTAAGTTCTGCACTTGAAGAGTTGTCAAGTTTAATGCTTTCCCAAATTCTTGTTTGAAAATGTTCCTTAGCAATGATGTCTTCCTTCTCTGTTTTGTGAAGGGCAATTACAAACTTTACTTTTCTTGTGTCAGATAGAAGTCTTATTTTTTCCATAAGAGGAGTTGAGTACAATTGTGCTTCATCAAGAAGTATAAGTGGAACAATTCCAGAATCTAATTCATTTCCTTCTACTACTTTCATAAATTGTGTAAAGTTTAATTCACCACTATATTTAATATCAAACAAATCTTGAGCAAGCGTTTTGAAAAACTCACTTTCATCTAAGATGGGCGTTTTATAAAGATGAATTTTTTGTATAGGAGAGAGATCTTTATGCAATTTTGTTAAAAACATACTTTTTCCAGTACCTGGCTTTCCATAAAGAAGTATCATTTTAAGAGGTTTATTCATAGAGTACTTTAGAGATTGGTAAATAGTAGATACTCTGTCTAATTGTATATAATCTTCAGCGTTTACAGTATCTAAAAAAACATCCCTGGAGATTTGATAAATACTAGATTTCATCTGCCTCTTTCTTTTTAGTGTTTGATAGTTGATCTTTTGAAATATTTGTATATCCAAGGTCACTTAAAGAAAGAGTATCTTTCTCTTTATTAATTATATGAGGCTCAATTACGATTACCAATTCTGTTACAGTTCTAACTTTGTTTTCATATTTGAAAAGATAGTTAAGGATAGGGATGTCACCTAGAATAGGAACCTTATTTACATCAATTGAATCAAGTGTAGTTATTAAGCCACCCAAAATAATTCTATTGCCATCTTTAACAGTCACAACAGATGATAATTGGCGACGACTTAAATCTGGTGGCATAGTTCTGTCAGCGGCTCCAGTAGCTATAAATGTAGTGCTTATTGCTTCAGATAGAGAAGGGTTGATCTTTAGTGTGATTGTTTTATCATCAGAAATCTCAGGTGTAATATCTAAAAGAACACCTGCAAAAACTGATTGAACATCTTCGCTTGAGCTTTGAGTTCCGCTTGTAGCGCCTGCTAATGTTTCTGTACTTGTTATTTTATAAAAATATTCCACTCCTGCAGTTATTAGTGCAGGTTGATTATTTAGAGTTAAAACCTTCGGATTGGAGATAGAAGTTACATCACCTTGCGTTTTAAGAAATTTTATAACTTCATTTAAATGAACACCGGATGCACTGCTAAGGGTAATAAAGCTGTCATCTTGCTTTACTCCACTTCTTTGCCCAGCGCTTGCACCAAATTCTATATTGATATCTTGAAGAGCATACAGCTGTTTCCAATCAACACCGGTAGTTTTACCTTTACTCATTGTTACTGAAAGAAGTTGAACATCAATTAAAACTTGAAGTTGTACTTTATCTTGAAGATTTTTAAGGTAGCCTTCTAATCTGTCCATCTGCTTGACAGTCGCGGTAACAGTTACAATACCTGCATTTTTATTTATAATAGGAGCTTCTGCTTTGTATTTATCTTGAGGTCTGTTTAAAACTCTTTGCAGTTCTAAGTCGAGCTGATTCCAAAAGACAACTTCATCTGTACTCTCGATTTTCATACCTGATTTACCAGCACCACCACCACCTTTTGAATTTCCATCAGTTGTCGTAGTAGTTGCTACTGCTCTTGTAGTTCCTGCACCTTCTGAAGATAGTGTAATATCAGTGTTTGACTCACCTTTTCTTTGTGAGAGTATATAGTCGATACTGAACATCTTTGTATTTAGATATGAAATCTTTAGAATATTGTTCTCAAGTGTATATGATAGATTATTCTCTTTCAATACAATGTTGAAAACTTCATCTATTGTTAAGTTGTTAAGGTTGGTTTTTTGTAATTTGGTATTTAAAAACTCTTCAGCATGAGAATCAGATATTATAATACTAAAATCACACTCATCGCTAAGCTGTTCAACAAAATCTATTATTTTTGTGTTCTTTGTTGAGCTTATGCTAAATAGTTCATAAGAACAGTCTGCTAATACACTACTTGAAAGTAGAAGAGTTATTAATGTTGTATACATTGTAGTTTTTATAAGTTTCATAATTAGTCCTACTTATTTTTAAATTTTAAGTTTTTATTTTTAGTATGTGTTGATAAAATTAATTCTTTATCACCTATTTTTAAAGTTACTGAATCTTTACCAACATCTGTAAGTGTATAATTTCCAACTTTATCATTTACCTTATGCCATCTTCCATTAATCATGGCCGATGAGTTTATGACTAAGTCCAGAATTAACTCAGTTCTTGGCGGTTGGATATCTGATATATATGGAGTACTTCCTTTAAGAGATGGAGTTGACTTCGCAGAAGAGGATGTTAGAAAAACTTTTCTCTTCCCTTTAGCTTTGTAACCATTTTTTTCTAAAAAAATAAATGGATCTTTTGCATAAGATATATTAATCCCTTTTCTGGGCGGTTTTATTGCTTCTATCTGTTCATCTACCCATGCAAGTTCATTTGCAGCTAAGATGCCAGTTAAGATAATTGAAGCGCTTGCTATTAATATTGTTTTCATTAGTAGGTAATCCCCCAAACAGAAATATCAAGTTTTGTATTTAGAGCATCCTCTGCTCTCATGCTTATATCATGTACATCAACTACCAACTCACTTTTCTCTAAAGAATTTATAAATTTAATAGCATTAGAATAGTCGCTCTTGAACTGAATGCTTATATCAAGTATATGACCAAAAGATTCATTGTTCGTTGCATATTTATTTGTGAAATTGATAATTTGAATATTGTACTTTTTCGCATTAGTTGATATTGAACTAAGATATTCACCCCAAGCTCTCTCATCATATATAAGTGAAGATATTGTTTCAATTTTACTTTTAATATATTCATTATTGTCTATATTGATTTGCAGTTCAGTTGCAAGTTTTTTAATATCTTGACTTAGTTGAACTATTTTAGTTTCCGGATTAACTTGTAAAAATGCTTTATCGGAATTGATTTTTACTGAAATTTCCTTTACCTTATTTTTCGCATTTGTAAATTCATCCACTGATAAATCATAGAATGGATATGCTATGGCAACAATAACGCCAATAATCATTAAGTATATGTAATACACATCTTTTTGAGATTTTTCTTTAAAAAAATTGTCGGTTTTTTGTAAGTAATCTTCTATCATTAATATAAAATTCATAATAAATTCACCTTTAATTCACCAAAGTACAATTTAGACTCTTCTGTGTATGAAATTTCTTCAATAGAAAAGCTGAATTTTCCTTCATATGTTTTAGTCAAGTACTTGATTAAATCAGTTATCTTTTTATCCTTAGAGGAGACTAATCCAAGTTGTAACTGTTTTTTGGTCTCTTTCTCAGAATAGAGCACCGTTTCAAGTTTTACCTGGTATTTATTTATATCTTTAGATAATTTGTACAAAAGATTTGCTTTCATGGGATAGTTTACTTTAACATCATGAATTTTAATCAGTGTATTTTTCTTTTCTACATATTCTTGCTTTTCTTTATCAAGAAGTGCAGATGTTTTATGCTTATCAGCTTCTTTGTTTTTAATTATTGCTTCTCTTGTTGTCTTGGTGTTGTGTACTTCTCTATACTCTTCTTCTAAAAGATTATATTGCACTGATTGAGCATATGTTAAAGTCCAATATGAGATTGGGTATATAAAGGCAAGCACAATTGAAGCAATGGCAAGTAAAATAACACGCCCGCTCTCTCTCTTTATAAATGCAGGAGGACGATGATACGTTGTGAAATTACACTCATATTTTTCCTCGGTATTTGTGGTTGTATACAGGTGCATAAGAGAGTGTATGTGATCAATATGCTCATTTGCACTTTCAAATCCATAATTAAAATTAAAATTACTGCTCTTGACACTAAGTTCTACTTCTGCGATTTCATCCAGTTTGCTAACAGTTTGCAATTGAGTATCTATATAAATATGATCGATTATTTTTATATCTAAAGCTCTTTTTACATATGTTAATATATCGCTAACATTAGCAAATATTTCTTTATAAAGTTTAATAAATGATTCTTTATATCTGCTGGATGTGATTTTTAAGTTTTCATTTGAAACAAAGTTTATAAAATCTTCATATTCAATTCTTTCTCCAAAAATTTCACAAAATCTATCATGCATTTGCAAGAATGAGTAATTTAAAGATTTCATATATATAAAATCTTTTCGATCGTAAATTGCTATAAATGTGTCATTTTCTTGAAAATATAAAAAACAGTGGACACCACTATCTTCTATAATCTCTTTAGAATAGAGTGATTTAATTAATAAAGGTGAAGGAATGATATAGTCAATATATTTAATCTTTTCAATTGTATTTTTGAATGTATCATCTACAACTATCGGATCTATGATAAATACATGAAAGTCTCTATTGTTCTCGTCCAATTTATTAAATGATTCTATATATTGTATATGATATTCTACAGCCTGATCTAATCCTAGCTCATCATAAGCTTTGTTATAAATAGCATCATATAAATCTTCGTCTGGAATATTCTTGCTTAAGCTGATGTGACTATTTATAAAGTCTTTGGTATTTAGATAAGATATTGAATACTGATCTTTTGTATACACTGGGGATACAGTTTCATTTAAAAAACTTGAAACCGAACTAACATACGTATTTTTGTATGGATTAACAGAAATTACATTAGTAAAAGATAATTGTTCTATTTTACTCATTTTTTAATAATCCTATTTATTTAAAATGAACTTTTGACATAAAGCAAAACTCATCATTTTTATAAAACTCAACTCTATAAACCTTATCGTTATTGTCAATTGAAAACCTTCTGCTTAAGTCTTTAAGACTTATATCTATGCCGCTTTCATTTTTTCTATTTGTTGACGAATAGCCAATAACATTTACACGATAACCACTTCGCTCTATCACGTTAAAATCGTCAAATACGAAAATATCTGAAGTGTTATCAAAAGAAATAGTCTTTCCGTCGATTATCGCATCGAAATTTTTCGCATAATCACGCGCACCCTTGAAAAATTGTGGTTCCAGCGTCGTAACCATCTGGTTGCCTATGTAAACAATAAACTTGCCATTGACACTTTTTACGCTACCTAAGGGATTTGAAAACTTAAATTCATTACTCTCTGATTTTATCGGAATGTAGCTTAATCTTTTTTTGATATTGTCTAAATTTAACAAAATATTGTCATTTATACCTAATGTGCCATAATCTTTTATTATTTTACTGAGGTTTTTTTCATTCAATTTAAATTTTTTAGTGTATGAAATTTCCATTATATTCATAAACTCTTCTATAGCAAGCAACTGATAAAAAACTTTTTGAGACAGTGAAGAGAGATTTTTACTACTCTCAATTGCAAACGCCGGTTTGTTATTTGTTACAGCAAAATAGGTGAGTGAAAGTTGCATCTCTTCATCATCAAACTTTGTTTTTGTATTTTTAACATTAAAACTGTGATGCTTTTGAATAAGTTTTTTATTCATATTATCTTTAACTATTGATGCTATGTTATTTAGATTTCCAAACGGTTGATTTTGATTAAGTTTGCATTGATCTATTACGCAAGTTTGTCCCCACGCAGTAGGGTTGAAAATTTTACCATTGTTTTCTTTTCTGTAAAAGCCATGACCATCATGTAAATTTAAAACTAATGATACGTTTTTTGATAGAATAATCCCTTTAATCTCTTTAATAATATCAGCATCTTTATCATCTTTCTTAATAGCAGAGAATTTTCTATTCATATCTCCATTTATTCCTCTTGAATCTTCTTGAATACTTTTTTGATTGAGATTCGGAACTATCCATAAATTATTAGATTTAATGTCATAGTGGGTTGCTAATATAGAAGCAGCAAAGTATCCACCAGGCTCGTCTCCATGGACACCGGCTATTATTAGAAGTGTTGTATTGGAGTCAGAGTTTTCTTTTTTAATAAGTTGTATGTTGGCATGAGCATTAGCGCTCAAAAAAAGAGCTATAAAAATTATTTTAACTGCAAATATATTCATTATAAATGCTTTTATTTTTCTGTTAAAATAGAGATTTTACTGTTTTCGTCAACTTTTACAATTAAAGTCTTATCTCCAGAAAATTTAAATGTATCAGACTCGTAAAACTCTTTAAAAGCTATTTGATAAACATTACTACTATCTGGGTATGGAACTATATTTATATCATTGAAAATAATGGTTTTTTTCTCACTCTTTCTAAAAACTCTTTCTTTATAGTTTTTGAATTTTTGAATATCCATCCCATCATTTCTTATAAATTCAGAGTTGTAAAAATTTAGATAGCTGTTCACATCATTGTAAAGCCAAGCATATCTCCAAGCATATAGTTGTGATAAAATTGATGAGAGTGTTTTTTTAGAAACATTCTTTTCAACTTTGGAACTATTTATAATTAGCAGAGTTTTAGTAATATCTATATTTCTATCCAAACATTCTATATTTGGGTTATTTATAGCAATACAACCCCTGGTGAAATCATCTCTTGACTCATTTGTTGGAAGACCATGTATCCAAATTCCAGAACCATTTTTCCCCCTGTACTCGTCATATATATTAGGGTATGAAGTAACAAAAGCAAGCGGTCCGTAAAAAGGATTTAGTTTTGTATCTTTAGATAGTTTTTGAACTATTTGGTATATCCCAATTGGTGTTCTTAAATCTCCCTCTTCGGTTTTATCACCTTTTCTTTTTCCAGTGAAAGCACTATATTCTTTTTTAAATTTAAATTTAGAACTATCGTCTGAAACATATAAATTTAGATTAGATTCCTCTTTATTACATGTAAGAATATTTGAGTAAGATTCAATGTAACCAAATGATGTATCTCTGTTTTGTATATATGCAGACCAATACTCCTCTTTGGTGAGTTCTAAATCCATCTGCTTCTCAATTTCATTTATACCACTAATTCTGTAGTTAGTTAAAATGTCATTTGCAAATAGAGTGAAGTGAATAAATATTAGAAGTAATAATCTCATGATGAATAACCTATCTCTTGTAAAAATGCTTTATCTTTAGTCCAGCCCTTTTTAACTGAGACTTGTAACTCAAGGTAAGCTTTTTTCCCGCTGAGCATCTCTATTTTTTCTCTGGAGTACTTCCCGATTCTCTTGATAGAATCACCGCCTTTACCAATAATAATCCCTTTTTGAGACTCTTTTTCAATTATTATTGTTGCAAATATTTTATCTATATTTTTTTCTTCCTTAATAGAATCAATAAGTACATCAGCTTCATAAGGTACTTCATCACTTACATTTTCAAAAATACCTTCTCTGATGAATCCAGCATATATATCACGAACAAGCTCACTTGTTAAATCATCTGGGTCGTACAAGAAAGGAGACTCTGGTAAATTTCTAGATATAACTTTAAGTAGTTCATCATGACCCATTTTTTTAGGGATAGCAACTGGTATAAGTGCTTCAAACTGATCTGAATATTGATTATATGAAGCAATTCTTTTAAATAGTCTATCTTGATTTACCTGGTCTATTTTGCTAAGCACTATTATGTGCTTAACTTTGCCATTATTTAGTTTTAGAAATTTTTCATAGTGCTCAGTAGAATCTGTTATTGGTGCAAGATATACTATTAAATCACAATCACCCATTGCTTTTAGAGCTTCATCCAGCATAAATTGATTTAAAATTTTCTCTCTCTCATGTAAACCTGGGGTGTCAACAAATATAATTTGAGTATCTTCATGCATTACTATTGCATTTGATCTTCTTCTCGTTGCGTTAGCTTTTTGGCTAACCATAGCTATATTTTCACCTAAAAGTGAATTCATAAGTGTACTTTTTCCAGCATTTGGACGACCGATTAGAGATACAAAACCCGCTCGGGTTTTTTTAGTAAAACCAGCTTTTGTCATATATTAACCCTTTATTAAAATAGCCATAAATGGCATGAGGACAAAGAAATCACTTTTTTGTCGTTATTATTTATAGTATATAGCGAGATAAGTCGTCATTTTCAACAACCAAATCAAGCTTTTCATGTACTAATTCTGAAGTTATTCTAAACTCTTCACCATTTTTTTCATCAGCATTAAAACTAATGTCTTCTAAAACTTTTTCAAGTACAGTGTGAAGTCTTCTAGCGCCAATGTCTTCAGTTATTTCGTTAGCTCTGTGAGAAAGCTTTGCAATTGCTCGAATAGCTTCATCTTCAAAGACTAATGTCATACCCTCAACGCCTAAAAGTGCTTCGTATTGCTTAAGCAAAGAGTTGTTTGTCTGTGTTAGAATCTTATATAATGTCTCTTCTGTTAGAGATTCAAGTTCAACCCTTAAAGGAAATCTACCTTGAAGCTCAGGAATAAGGTCACTAGGTCTAGTTGTGTGAAATGCACCGGCAGCTATAAAAAGAATATGGTCAGTATTGATAACACCATATTTTGTAGTAACACTGCTCCCTTCGACTATTGGAAGTAAATCTCTTTGAACTCCCTCTTTGCTTGGGTCATTTCTCCCTTGAGATTTTTCACTAACGGCTATTTTGTCTATCTCATCAAGAAAGATTATTCCGCCATCCTCTGCACGCTTAAGTGCTTCAGCATTGATATTTGTCATATCTAAGAGTTTGGAAGTTGCTTCAAGTTTTAATATAGACTTTGCATCTTTTACAGTAACCTCTTTTTTGTTGTCCTCTTTATTCATTTGAGAGAATACTTTAGAAAAAGATTCCTGTACTTTAGCCATTTCCGGCGGTAAGTTTGTATCATTAAACTCTACATGTATCTTTTGTATTTCAAGTTCTATGGTTTTATCGTCCATTTCGCCAGATGTCACCCTCTCCTCCATTGCTTTTAGAAGTCTTTGGTAGTCATCTTTTTTAGATTCACTAGCACCATCTGGAAGAGGGGGGAGAAGTTTCTCAACTATTTTATTTAAAACATAGTTTTGTATTTTTTCTCTATTTTGTTCCTCTTTTTCAGCTTTAACAATTGCTATTGATGCAACAACCAAGTCTCTAATCATGGACTCAACATCACGCCCAACAAAACCGACTTCAGTGTATTTACTCGCTTCTACTTTGATAAAAGGAACCTGCATCATTTTAGCAAGTCGTCTAGAGATTTCAGTTTTACCAATACCAGTAGAGCCAATCATCAAAATGTTTTTAGGCATTATTTCATCTTGAAGTTCTGCGTTTAGTTGCATTCTTCTATATCTTGTTCTAAGTGCTAGAGCGATAGTTTTTTTAGCATTGTGTTGTGATATAACATATTGATCTAAATACTCAACTATCTCTTTTGGTGTTAAATTCACTTATTCTCTCCATCTAGCGTTAGCGTTTTGATATTGTGATTGGTATAGATACATAAATCAGCCGCTACATGTAGCGCCTCTTTAACCAACTCTTCTTCATCTAGTGTTGCATGTTTTTTTAGCGCGCGCGCAGCAGATATAGCATAATTTCCACCACTGCCAATTGATGCTAATTCCCCATCTTCAGGCTCAACAACATCACCATTTCCTGTGAGTATAAAAATATGCTCGTTATTTAAAACAATCATCATAGCTTCAAGACGACGAAGAACTTTGTCTTTTCTCCACGCTTTAGAGAACTCAATAACAGATTTTAAAATATCACCTTTTTTATCTTTTAAAAACTCTTCGAACATGTCAAATAGATTAAAAGCATCAGCAGTACTTCCTGCAAAGCCAGCAAGTATTTTACCATTATGAAGTGTACGGATTTTTGTTGCATTGCCTTTAAGCACGCTATCTCCAAAAGTGACTTGCCCGTCACCACCAATAACGGCTCTATTTTTGCCCTTATAAGCAAGTATTGTTGTTGCGTCAAACATTATTCGCCTTGTACATCCACATGAAGTGTAGCGTGTATGCCATGACCTAATTTTAAGTCTAAATCATGTTCGCCAACAGTTTTAATAGCCACTTTATCTGTAATATGTTTTTTGTCTATCTCTATTTCATGCTGATCAAGCAAAGCTTGTGCAACTTCATCTTTAGTTATAGCTCCAAAAAGGTGACCATTTTGACCAAGTTTTTTAGTAATAATAATTTCAGCTTTATCAAGCTTCACAGACATTGCTTTTAGCTTAGAAATTTCATCTGCTAAGTCCTTAGCATTTTGTATTTCGTCAGCTTTGTGTTGAGCTAAAATCTCTTGTGTTGCATGTTTAGCAAAACCCTTTCCAATTAAAAAGTTTTTTCCATAACCATCTTTAACTTCTTTAACTTCACCAGCTTTGCCAAGACTTTTTACATCTTTAATTAGTAGTACTTTCATTGCTTATTCCTTAATTTTGTTCCGCTAGCTACGCTAACACTTGGTTTTCTCACAGAGAGTCTTCAACAACTTCGGTAGGAAGCCCATTGCAATAATGCAATTTTATCTCTCTATCTCGCCGCCATAAGAAACAATACCATGAGATAGGTTTCCTACTTTCGTGTATCCCATATCTGCTAAGATTCTAGCACAGTGCGCACTTCTGCTACCAACATGACAGTAAACGATAATATTTTCATCTTTATTTAGTTTTGCATCATCTAAAGCTGCGAAGAAACTACTTGTTGGAACAAGTTTGTCGGCACCTTTGATATGACCCATTTGCCACTCCATATGCTCACGAACATCTACAAGTTTGAAGTTTGTCATTCCAAGTTCTCTTGCTTCAAGTAGAGAGATTATCTCATCACCGTCAAGTTCACTTTGAGCTACAAGTACTTCACACTCTTCTTTTGTAAGACCACGTGAATGTGTATGAACTACTTCTTCCATTCCCATTTCAATACGTTGTCTTGCTGCATATTCAGGAGTACAGAAAATTCCACAATGACACTTTCCTTCTTCTGGTATCTCTTTTTCAATAGCAGGAGTACAAGGACAAGTTCTATTTCCAGTACTTTGTGGCTTTCCATCAACATCTTCAACCATAAAACATGGACAAAACAGTTTGTTATACATCATCTTGTTACGAGCAAGACCCATTTGTACACCTTCATTAACTTCATCTTGAGGGTTGTATTCCCAACCAAATTGATTAATTACCTTATCTGTAAATGCTACTGTTTTTTCCATTCTTGATTGGAACTCTTCTGAATTCATATCAATTTTTATAATACTCATTTTTATCCTTTACTTATTTCTTTTTTTACCAGCAATAATTCTTCTTAGAGCATTTAATCTAATAAAACCTTCTGCGTCTTTTTGGTTATAAACTTCATCTTCTTCAAAAGTAGAGTGTGCTTCAGAGTATAATGACATGTCAGATTCACGACCAACAACTTCAACGTTACCTTTGTAAAGTTTTAGTTTTACTGTTCCTTGAACATATTTTTGAGTTGTATCTATTGCTGCTTGTAACATCTCTCTTTCAGGTGAAAACCAAAAACCGTTGTAAATTAGCTCAGAATATTTAGCAATCATGCCATCTTTCATATGAGCTTCTTCTCTGTCTAAACAGATAGATTCAATAGCACGGTGAGCTTTTAGCATAATAGTTCCACCTGGAGTTTCATAACATCCACGAGCTTTCATGCCAACAAATCTATTCTCAACAATATCAACTCTTCCGATACCGTGTTTATTGCCATACTTATTTAAAGTTCTTAAAAATGTAGCCGGAGACATCTCTTCTCCATTGATTGAGATAGGGTCACCATTTTTATATCCAATAGTGATGTACTCTTTTTCATCAGGAGCGTTTTCTGGAGAGTTTGACCATAGCCACATAGAGTCTTCTGGTTCATTCATAGGATTTTCTAAGTGTAGTCCTTCATAAGAGATATGAAGTAGATTCGCATCCATAGAATAAGGACTAACAGTTGGGTTTCCATTTGAATCAACATGCTTTTGATCTATTTTTATCCCATGCTCTCTTGCATATGCTAAAAGTTTTTCACGAGAGTTTAAATCCCACTCTCTCCATGGAGCGATTACTGTAATGTCAGGATTAAGTCCTAAATATCCAAGTTCAAATCTAACTTGATCATTTCCTTTTCCGGTAGCTCCGTGACTTACAGCATCTGCACCCATTTTATAGGCAATCTCTATTTGCTTTTTTGCAATAAGTGGTCTTGCTATAGATGTTCCAAGTAAGTATTCACCTTCATAGATTGCATTTGCTCTAAACATAGGAAATACATAATCTTTTACAAATTCCTCTTGAATATCAAGGATGAAAATATTTTCAGGTTTAATACCATTGTCAAGTGCTTTTTGACGCGCTGGTTCAACTTCTTCACCTTGACCTAAATCTGCTGTAAATGTGATAACTTCAGCTTTATACTCGTCTTGTAACCATTTTAAAATAACACTGGTGTCAAGCCCGCCTGAATATGCTAAAACTACTTTTTTAACTTCTTTCTTCATATAAAAAACCCTTGTTGAGCAAAATAAATGTCGTGATACTACAATAAAAGAGATTAAAAAATGGTTAGTGGGAGTTATATAAATAAAAAAATAAAGACTAGTAAAGATTTAAAAATAAGGAAAATAATTTCCTAAAAGGGTATTGTTTACCCTTTTAAGTCAAATAGTATTCCTGTGACTTCTTGCATCTTTGGAAGAAAATCAGCGGCTTGTTCTGCGGGAAATCTTCTAATCATTTTACTTGTTTCTGACTCTATAACAGAAACAAAAAATACATCTTGCGAATCTACACCAAATTTTAAATTTGTGTTCATCGGAGCCATTGCTTTATTTAGTTGGTCAACTAAATCCTTAACCTGCTCTTTAGAGTTTATTTTGGTATCTGTACCAGAAGTCTCTTTTTGCATCTCTTTAACAACATCAACCTTTTGAACTTGCTGTTGTTGCTGAACCACTCTTCCTTGAGTTTCTTGCGAACCTACTTGCGTTTGCTGTTGTTTTGCAACATTTGCTATGCCATCCATGACGTACCCCTTCATTAGAGAATATAATTATTACACTGAAAATCGACCATTAAAAAAATAACTTTAATTAATAGTACGAAAAATTTCAAAATTTCAATTTTTATCTGTTTATTTATGATAATCTTCCGTTTATGAATGAATATTTTAAACTTCTAAAATCGGAACCTGTATTAAAAAAACTATCTACCATTCAGCTTATTGCTTATTTTGGCGCATGGTTTAGCAATGTAGCCATTTACACACTTTTACTTCAAATGGAAGTCTCCGCAGATGTAGTCGCATTTGTCGCGATGCTTCATTTTTTGTCCGGAGTAATACAAGCTCCTTTAAGCGGTTCAATAATAGACAGTATGAAACCAAAAAAACTTATGTTGATTCTAATAGGATTTGAAATTTTTGCAACACTTTTTTTAGTTCTGGTAAACGATGTATCTGATTTGTGGTTGCTTTATTCTCTAATATTTATAAAAATGGCAGCAGCAAGCTTTTATTTTACTACAGAGATGTCACTTTTACCAAAGATACTTGATGGGAATAAATTACAAAAAGCAAATGAACTTCACTCAATAATTTGGTCGTTTTCATATACTTTAGGAATGGCACTAAGCGGATTCGTTGTTTATTTATTTGGAGTTAAAGTTGCATTTATCCTTGATGCTTTTATGTTTATGGTAGGTTTTGCTTTGCTTTATAATCTAGATATTAAAGTTGAAATAATCAAAAACAGTGAAAATCTACTTGAGATGATGAGGGACACCTTTAGGTATTTAAAAAGATTTCCACATGCAATTCATCTTATGTTGATGCATTCTTTTGTTGGACTGACAGCTTTTGATGCTTTGGTTGCTTTAATGGTTGATAAATACTATGCCTCTGTGATAGCAACATCTTTAGCGCTTGGACTGATGCATGCGTCAAGGGCTCTTGGATTGGTAATAGGTCCAATAATACTAAGCAAATGGATTAACAACAAAAGATTAAGCTATATATTTATAGCTCAGGCATTAGCTGTATGGTTGTGGGCTGCTCTTATGAAAGATTTCTACATGTCACTTGCTGCAAGTGTGATTGTAGGGCTATTTACTACAACGCTTTGGTCATATACATATACATTGCTTCAAAAAAATATAGAACAAAAATACTATGGTAGAATTGTGGCATACAATGATATGTTATTTTTAAGTTCAGCTGCATTTACATCTTTTATGATCGGATTCTTGGCTACTTCAAGTTATTCGCTAGAGTTTATTACAGTGTTGATAGGTTTTGGATTTATTATAGGTGGTGTATACTTTGCTTGGATTTTAAAAAGTCAAAATATTAAGGATATTTAATAATGAGTTTTGCAGTAATCGGGGGAATTCTTCTAAATGTAGGGGCATATTTAACATTTCGTGGAAAAATTTATGAAGCTGTAGTGGTCTATTTGTTTGCAGATCTTTGTTGGATAGCAATGGCTTATGAGCGAGATGATTTTTGGGGCGTTATATCGATTATAATTGGAGTTGCATTCGGTGTACTGGCATATATTAAAATGAAAAATGGAGACATGAGCAAGAGCCTTAACAATAAAAATGAGAAAAACTAAATGATTCACGCTTTTTACCTCGTTTTATTGGCATAATGGTTATTTTTTGAGTGTTTTATCTTTATAATACGCTACCAAGGAGATATAAGATAAAATCCGATATTAAAGGGATGCGATGATTTACAAGTCAAAAATAGGTGATATAGATTTAAGTAAAATAGTAAGACTTTACCCAGCTGCCGTTGTTGAAGTCAATGGTGAAACAGCAGAAATGTCACTTGAATGGGCTGACATGAATGGTGAAAAAGTGAATATTACATCATATGCTTTGATTTTTGATTTTACTCCGCCTAAAGATGAACTTAGAAATAAAAAAGAGTTGCACTTTGAGACTAAAGATGAGCTAATAGAAATAATGACAGAGGTTGCACAATTTTTTCAAGAGTAATCTCTAGAGACACTAAAAAAGTTTTCTCAATTGCTATTCCTGCAGCACTAAAACATCTTGTAGATATTCTTCAAATTCTTATTGACATGTTAATGGTTGGTATGGTCAGTGTCTCGGCACTCGCAGCAGTTGGTATGAGTATGCAGTTTATGATGATTATAAATGTTCTTATGACACTATATGTTGTTGGTGGAAATGCTCTGATTTCGCGTTTTATCGGGCAGGGGAGAAAAAGACGAGCTTCTGCACTTCTTTACTCTCTTAGTATTTTTGCAATTATACTTTCTGTATTTGTTACAATTGGCGGATACATGGGAAGTGAATCTTTTTACTATTGGATGGGTGCGCAGAGTGATGTAATAGAGCAGGGTACAATCTACTTTAAAATACTCTCTCTTGGTATAGTTGTAATATTTATAGATAATCTTCTATACAATGCACTCTCAGCTGCGGGAGATACTAAAAGTTCACTATATATAAAACTTTTCTCAGCAGCAATCAACGCTTTTTTAAATTATGTTTTAATCTTTGGTCATTATGGCTTCGAAGCTATGGGGATAGAGGGTGCAGCTTATGCTACGATAATTGCATATTTTTTTAACGTAATAGCCTATTTTATACTTATTAAAAAACCACACTCAAAGTTAAACTTAATCCCGATTATCAGAATAAAAGATTTAAAAAGGGTATGGAATGTCGGTTGGAGTGCAGCTCTGGACCGAGGGGTCTCAAGTCTATCATTTTTGGTGTTTGTTTCTATTATAGCAGCTTACGGAACAGCAGAGTTGGCAGGTTATCAAGTAGGGCTTCGAATAGAGGGAATCGCCTTTATGCCAGGTTTCGGTTTCGCAATAGCCGCTATGGCTTTGGTTGGGCAAAACTTAGGGGCAAACAACAAAGACAGAGCTTATAATGCGGGGATAATAAGTGGAAGAATCGCTTATGTATTTATGGGGAGTGTTGGCGTTTTACTTATACTTTTTCCAGAATTATTAGTAGGTTTTTTTACAACAGACAGAGCAACAATAGTTGTAGCTTCGCAGTACCTCATACTTGTTGGATTGGCTCAAATTCCACTTGCAATAATGTTTGTCTATTCTGGGGCTCTTCGCGGTGCAGGGGCGACAAAAACAACTTTGATAGTTAACGTGTTTTCTTTGTGGATTTTTAGAGTTATTCCATCATATATTGCCTATAAGATGGGTTATGGGATTATCGCAATATTTATTATTATGAATATCGAGACACTTTTAAAAGGACTTATTTATCGTCATATTTATAATAAAAGGGCTTGGCTAGATATGAAAATATAGTTACTTATTGTTGCTATTAGTAACTTTTAAGTAATTTAGTTATTTTTTAATTATTATTAAATGGTATATTATATTTTTTGTGCTAGTGTTGGTTTAGTATAAAAAAAGGAATATTAATGCGAAAATTTAGTTATAAAAATATTGGTATATCAATATTAACAGCAAGCATGTTGCTTACGGGTTGTAGCAGTAGTGGTGGCGGCACTTCATCGGATCCAGTAGTAGCAGCGGATACAGTGATATCAGGGGCGGCAGTAGATGGGTACTTATATCTTGCTACCGTTTGTGTTGACTTAAATGTTACTGGGGTTTGTAATATTGGTTCTGATCCAATTACTTCAACAGATATTAATGGTTCATTTACTTTAACAATGACACCAGAACAAAAAGCAATAGCTGAGATAAATAAAGCGCCTATGCTTGTTTATGGTGGTACGGATGTTGATACGAATCAGCCTTTCGTTGGTAGTTTAAAAGCACCTTTAGAAACTAAAGCAACAATTAATATAACACCAATAACTACAATGGTTGAAGCTGTTCTAGCTAGTGGTGGTACAGTTGATGATGCTAAGCAAAAAGTTGCAGATGCTTTAGGACTTGATGTAAATGATGTAGATAAAGACCCAGTTGCAGAGGCTCTTTCTGATGGCGGAACAACTGATTTACTTAGATCAGCATTAACTATTCATAAAATTATTGAAGTTCTTGCTGCAGCTAGTGTTGCAGATGGTTCACAAACAAATAAAGATGCTGCTGTAACTGCTATTTATTCTAGTCTTGCTAACGCAATTGTAACAGTTTCAGGTTTAGTTGCAGATTCTAACGGGACAGCAGGTATGGCGGAAATTGTAACAGTTGCTTCACAAGAAACAAATACAAGTTTAAGTTCGGGTGCACAAGAAGCTGTTGTATTAGCACAGACAATTGAGGATCAGTTAGAAGTAGCACTACCAACAGGTACAACAGGCACAACTTCTGAAACTATATCTAGTACAGCAATAGGTTTTGATGATGCGATTGAGGAGTATGAAGCGAGAGTAGAGACTTCAATAGACAACAATACAACAATATCAGATACTGAAGTTTTATTAGAGACAGATCCATTCGAACTTAAAACGATAGCCTTGGTAGATTTACTTTCAGGTTATAGTATTACAGCTTCTGAGGGTGATATTAATGCAACAATAAATATTGCAGGTTATACTTTTACAACAACAACAGCAGAATTATTAGCACTTTCTGGTGTACCTACTTCAATCACTAACCCGCTTAGCATAGCTTATAATGAAGATTTAGTAGAAGCATATTTGTTGAATCTTGATATAGTAGCAAGTGATTCAGCTGTATACCATATAGCTATTTTGGAAGGTTTTAGCTCAGACATGACTACAGCTGCATTTAGTGAGTTGATTCATGCAACAGGAAATGCAGAACTAATGGCATTAGCTCTTGTAATTACTCCTCCAGAAGGCTTAGCTTTATTAACTGATGTGGAACAAGCAAAAGCAATTTTTACAGAGTTGCGTACTCAGGCTATGAGTGTTGTAGACTATGACAATAGTGGAACTCCAGGCTTTTTAGATACAGAGGCCCTCTCTATGGAGAGTGCATTAAATGGTGCTGCAATTGATATAGGTTTTCTTGGTGAAGCATTAGATGGTATTATTACGCGTACTAACTTTGCTATGGATACAAACCAAACAACATTAAACTATACTATTCCTGGAACTACTAGAAATGTTACACTTACAGACAATAATATTAGTGGCAGCGTTTCATGGGGTTATGCAATTTTAGATACGAATAATAATGCGTGGTCAGGTACAGTGACATATCCAGACATTGTTGATGAGAACCTATCAGCTTTTTCTTATACTACACTTACGGCAAATATAGTTGGTACATTGCCACAAACTTACGAGATTGACACAAATGCAAGTTTAATAAATTCTCAAAGTTTTGATGGTAGTGTGACTGTAACAAAAACAACAGAGGGTGCTTCTATTGCAATAGAAGGTAGTGTTTCTAGTAATGGTGATTCTTTTACAATATCTAATCTAACTGCAAATGTTGGGTATGATGTTAATGCAACTACTGGCGAACCTATAGGAAACTATTTTAAGTTAAATGGTTTAACTCTAGCAGGAACTGTAGGTAATTATAGTGTAAATGGTACTCTTACTGTAAACAGTTATGCACAAAATACTCTATGGGCAGCAAAAGGTGGGATAGTTGACGTACCATATAGCTCTTTTGGAGTTAATTTTACTTGTTCTGACATGAGTGCACCTGTGGGTGACTTGACTTTTAATTTTGATGGTGCATCATATATTCCAGATTATACTTATGCTTATGATAATGGAGTGCAGATTCAGAGTGAAAATTATTTTAATGATATAAATGTAGATGCACAATATTCAGATATTGTAAATTTAGGTAACTATACAGGATTATCATGTTCAATAGGAACACTGCAAGTATCTAGCTATGGGTCTTGGAATTGGTCAGAAAGCAATATTTATAATAGCGGTTGGTTACCAAGTGAGATTACTTTTAACGGTACTTTAACAAATACAACAGCTTCAGTAACAGGTGATTTGAATGCACAATGGCTAAATGTAGTTACAATAGATCTTGATGGCATCGATGCAACGCCACTTGTGGATGTTACATTTGATGGTTCTTTAAATATGCCAAGTCGTCCAGAAATGGCACTTCACTTAGGATTTACTAATAGTGCTACGCAAAATAATATTACTGCAACGTATAGTTATGATACTACTGCAATAGTTGCTAGTGCTGTATTTGACAGTAATATGACAAACGGAGAAATCACTATAACATCAGATGGTATTACTGCAGATGTTGTTGTTGATAATGGTGGTATAAACTACACTACAAGTACATTAACTAAAGGTAGTTTAACGCTTGGTAGTTTTGAAGATAGAGCAGGTGTTCCAGTTATCAAATATGTTGATGGTAGTTTTGAATCACTTCCATAAACAGTACATACTTTTAGCTCTTCTTGCTATTAGTTTAAAAAGTTTACCGGCTTTTGCCGGTAATTTACCTCTTTTTAATCCACAAAACTTTACAAATAAAAATTATCAATTTTACTCTAAAGCAGAGCTTTTCGCTGCAAATGACCCTTTTAGCATAAAAGAATTGTTTAATGATCTTCAAGGAGATTTACATGCTAAATCAGGTGAGAACCTAGCGTTGGCATTTGCTCGTGTAGATATTGGCTTTTCAGATGATACTTGGGGTTATTTTGGCTATGCATATAGACAAGAAGTTGCAATTTCTGCATCAGAAGATATGGTGAAACTACTTTACAACGCAAAAAATGATATTGATTTTGAAACAAGTAAAGTTTACAATTTGAGCATGGAGATAGATGGTTTTGAATCACATGGTTTAGTCGTGGCAAATAGTTTTGAGCTTTATAAAAAAAATGGATGGAAATTTAGTGCTGGATTTGGCTTGGAATTTCTTTATGCAAGACAGATGCAAGATGGCTATATTTTAGGTGATGCTACGGCAATTTCAGAGTATGATTATGATTTTTCAGCAAGTTCATATTATAGATACACAGAAAATTATCTATATGACCTTGATGTTGAAAAATCACAAGCGTATGGATATACATCACATATTTCTCTTTTACTAGAAGATGATACATTTTCATTTTTGCTTTTAGTTAATGATTTATCTGGAAAACTATATTGGGATGATGTGCCATACAGTTATGTGGAGATGTCATCGGACAATAAGAGTTACGATGAAAATGGATATGTTACATATAGTCCTACTATATCTGGAATTGAAAGAGCAGAAAATTACACACAAAGTTTAATGCGTAAATGGCGTTTTGAAGGAGGGGTCTCTTTTGAAAAATCTGCTATTTATATAGGTTCAGAGTACGTGTGTAATACCTATCTGCCATATATAACTTACAAAAAAATATTTACAGATGCCTTTAAAATGGACTTTAGTTATGAAACAAGGTTTAAAAGTTTTGGAACTAATATAATCTATAAAAATTACACAATTGGCTTGAAGTGTAATGACCTATTTGAACCATCTGCAGTTGGTTTGAGTTTAAGCACTTATTTTTAACTATTATCACTCAAATAAACCATAAATCAAGCTCATGGTGGCGGAACTATCGTCATTCCAAGCTTGACTTGGAATCTAGTTTATGAATTAATCAGAGGTCTCAATTAAAACAAAAACTCGATTCCCGCATATAAATTCCAGTTTTTTTGTTCACTGTCTGGTTCGTAGTAGGTAAAATTTCCAATCTGTACAAAATCTGATTTCTCAAAATTAGCATACTCATACTCAAGTTTTGCGGTAAAACTTATCTTTTCATACATAGGTATTTTAATCGGAGCAGCAATTTTATAACTATAGACTTTTCCAAGATTAAAGGTCTCGTTTAGGGCATCCATTTTTGCGTCAAATGCTAATTGCCCGCTCAGCTCTAATCCTACATGTAGGTTATTATATATTTTGGTCTCTACACCAATCGAGACCTGCGCAAATGGATAATAATATGTTTCGAGTTGAGTAGAAGAGAGTTCTCTCTCCCATACTTTGTAACCAAGACCAAGAGTAAAGTAAAGAGCACTATTGTTATATTGGGATAAACGTTTTATATTTGCTTGAAATTCATAAAAAGTGTTTAGAGTTGTTGATGTATGAGATCCATAAGGTAGGTCATACTCTAAAAGAGAACCTACATAATCTGTTTCTCCATACTGAGCACTTCCAAAAAAATTAAGATAGTAAGCAACATCGTAATTCTTTTCACTATAGTCATTAAAAAAATAATCGAAACTTCCATAAACACCATTTATTTCAGAAATTTTTGAGTTTTCCGTGTCAATGATTATACCTTGTAAGTCACGTTCAGTATAATTATAAGATGTCGTTTTAAGCCCAAGTTCCAGTCTGTTTTCATATATTTCAGCCTGGAGGGTATTCGTTAATAGTGCAAAAATAATAATATTACGCATATAAATCCTTTAGTAGTGATTATACACATAATTTTTAATGTAATCAATTAATTGAAAAATTTCACTATAATAAGAAATTAAAAAAGTTAAAGGTATTGTTATGCAACAAAAAGCAAGAAAAGCATTCTCACTTATAGAATTAATGATTGTTATAGTCATTCTAGGGCTTTTAGCCGCAATGGTTATGCCAAGCCTTACGGGTAAAGGAGAAGAGGCTAAAAGAAACTTAGTTTGTGTTCAGATGAAGAGCATCTATAATGGTGCTTTGGATATGTTTAAAATAAATAACAGTATGTACCCATCCACGGAAGAGGGGCTTAGTGCATTGGTGTCAAACCCAGATGCAGATAAGTATGTCAACTATTCACCAAGCGGTTATTTTAAAGATTCGAAAATGCCAAAAGACTCTTGGGGCAGTGAATTTATCTATGTACATGATAACGGAAGCGTAGAGCTCATCTCTTTGGGTGCGGATAGAAAAGAAGGTGGAAATGATGAGGCAGCTGATATAAAAATGAGTGAGTGTAAATAGCTACTTGAAAAGATCCGCATTTTCCCTTATGGAACTTATTATAGTTATTGTTATAATGGGAGTAGTTTATACTTTAAGTGTGACAAATTTTCAAAATTTAGGCGGCTCAAATACACAAGTGAGCTTAAAAAATTTAAAAGAGTATTTATATAATATTCCACATACTAAAAGTGTTGAGCTTTTGTGTCTTGATAATTGTTTGAGATGTAGTGTTTTGGTTGATTCTAAGGAGTATATCTCAACAACTCCATTTGACGATATTATAGATGATACCATAAGAGTATATAGATATGATTTTTATACAGGTATACAGGAGCAGAGCAAAAAAGTATATTTTAACAGTGAAGACGTGCAAGAAGATGTGTGTTTCTCATATAGTGTTGATAAAAGAGGGATAGGTGAGCAAGTGATAGTAGAATTTAAAGATAAAGTTTATGATTTTTCAACATACTTAAGTTCAACATCTGTTTACGACTCGCTCGAAGAAGTGGTTGAGTTTAAAGATGTTTTAGCTCAGGAAGTTTTGAGATGATTTTTAAATATAAAGGGATAGACTCTTACGGCAAAAAAGTTAATGAAAAAGTAGAAGCTGCATCACTGGAAGAGGCAAAAAGTAAGTTAAGATCTAAAAGAATTATTTATCATACTATTTTTGAGGATGCTCCAGCTTTTTATGAAAACTTTAACTTCTCACGCAAGTATAAAATCCCCGTAAAAGAGTTGTCTTCACTATCTCGTGAACTATCCATGTATATTCGCTCAGGAATCAGTATTGTCTCAGCGCTTAAAATAGTACAAACACATTATGAAAACAATAATAAAATGAAACTGTTTTTAAGTACGGTTTCAACTCATTTAGATGAGGGAAAAGACTTTTATACAGCATTAGAGTCACAAAATGTTGTAATATTGCCAGAGTTTTTCAAGCAGTCAATAAAAGTAAGTGAAAATGGTGGGATTCTAGATGAAGTGCTTTTAGAATTGTCACGGTTTTTAAAAGAGCAAGAAACAATAAAAAAAGAGATAAAAGCTGCTTTTGCTTACCCTTCTTTTATGATTATAATATCGCTGCTTATGATATCTTTTATGTTAGCTTTTGTTGTACCGCAGATAACAGGTATATTTGAGAGCATGGATCAAGAACTTCCAAAAGCCACACAAGTTGTTATAGCTATGGGTGATTTTTTTAATGATAATTTTACAACTATTTTAATATTAATAGCTGTATTTATATTTATATTTATGTTGCTCATGAACAAGAGTTACGCTTTTGTATATGGCGTTCATAAGCTAATACTTAGGTTGCCACTATTTGGGGATGTCGCACAAAAAAGTGAATTGGCTAGGTTTTCTTATATTGCTTCACTTTTAGTTCGTTCGGGTGTCCCTTTCGTTCAAACAATTAGCCTTAGTGCAAATATATTAAACAACCTTGTCCTTAGAGAGCTTTTTGTAACTTCTGCTAAAAAAGTTGTTGAAGGAAAACTACTCTCAAATGCTTTAAACAGTTCAAACATTAAGATAGATTACTCTTTTATACAGTCTATAGCTTTAGGTGAAGAGACATCACAACTTGAAAATGTATTGACAAATGTCTCTGAGCTCTATTTTGAAGAGAACCGAGATAAGATAAGTATGCTCTTAACACTGCTAGAACCAGCACTTATGTTGTTTGTTGGAGGTAGTATAGGGTTTATTGTTGCGGCAATGTTATTGCCTATTTTTTCTATGAGCGTTGGTTAGTAAGTGCGTACATATAGAAAAGCAATAGCACTACTTATAACGTTAATGTTTATAATGGCTATAACTGTAAGTATTGGAATTGGACTAAAATATGTTAATGAAGCTTCCAGTGAGGTAAATAGTGAAAATTTTATGCTTCAGACATCAGTGATTATAGACGATGTCTTAACAATGCTTAAAAGCTCTAAAGAGTTAGAGTCAATAGCAAGTGAAAAATCACAAGAGGCTCTTTTTACATTTTTGTCACAAAGCAGTTTTATACCATTTGAGAGTTCAGGTTTAAAGATTACTCTTGAGCTTAGTAGTGCAAGGTCAAGATTTAACCCAAATACACTAACAGATGGTAATAATAATATAGACTCTCAAAAAGTTAATGCATTGCGAGAATATCTGAATAATAATATGATAAATAATATATATGTAGATATTTTATTAGATGGTATTAGTGGAGTTAAAGAAGATTTTTCATACAATACGGAAATTTTTTATGAGAAGCCTTATATTTTTAGAGATTATATAGCCTCAAGTGAACATTTAGATGAAATTAACAGTTTTTATATGCAAACAGCTCAAGAGAATAGTTTAAAAAATATTAATTTTGACAATCTATTTTATTTTAGCAGTGACAAAAATACAACTATTGATGTGAATTATGCAACAGCTGATGTGTGGGAGTTGATGCTAGGATGTACAAAAGAGAGAGCTCAAGCAATAGCAGTTAGTGGAGGCTATTGGATTACAATTGATGATATAGGTTTGCAAGATGATGAAAAGATAATGTTAGGAAACTTTAAAACAAGTTATTATGAGCCACATATAGATGTTAA
The DNA here is from genome assembly GCF_015265455.1 of Candidatus Sulfurimonas baltica. Classification (NCBI taxonomy): domain Bacteria; kingdom Pseudomonadati; phylum Campylobacterota; class Epsilonproteobacteria; order Campylobacterales; family Sulfurimonadaceae; genus Sulfurimonas; species Candidatus Sulfurimonas baltica. Next base: position 785,956 of record NZ_CP054492.1, read on the forward strand.
AGTGGAAATCTTGCAAAATAACAAACGAGCTAACATAAGATTTGAGTATAATATGACAAATAAAAAAGGGTCTAATTTTAGTTATGATATTTAATAAAAAATATAGAACAATATTTCTAGATTCAAACTCTAATGTGATTAGTATTGATGCTAAGGTAAATATAATTTTATCACCATCTCTATACTGGGTAAAAAAAATTACTTTGCCGGTAAAGAGCATTCGAGATGTTAAAAAACTACTCCCATCAATTTTTGAAGAGACACTTCCTGACGGTAAATACAGCTATAGTGCTTATAGAAGTTCTAAGGAATCAGAGTTTTTTATTTTTGCTTATGAAGATAAAAAGATACTTGATGAAATAGCTAAAAAAAATATAGCCATATCTGATGTAGCAAATGTATACTTTGCTCAAAGTGAACTGTTGTCGATAAATGGGGCTGTGAAAATCAATGAGAGCCAAAGTATTTATATAAAAGATGATATTCTTATTTTAGTGCCATGTTGTTGGGTAGAAGAAAAAGGTGAACTAGATTTAAACTCTGTAGATTTATCTAAACATAAAGTCGTACTCCAGCAGTTCGGGCACATAGTAGATATTAAAAATTTCTATAATATTGGAGCTGTTTTAGTTGTTTTGATTTTAATTGTCTTTAGTGAATTGTTTATAACAGCTCAAAAAGCAGATAATATTTTAGAGTTAAAAGATGAACTCTTCGCTAAAAATGGCCTGCAACCAACAATGCTTCAAAACAAATCTATGTTGAAAAAATATAATAAAATACACATACAACAGACTAATATTAGAAAATATATCTCTTCTTTTCTGTCTCTGAAACTAAAGCAAAGTGAACATATAGAACTTATAAGCTTAAGAGAGAAAGTAATGGTTGTTGATTTTAGCGGCACCAACAAGAATGCATTTTCGCATATAACTTCTGCTTTAAAAGCAAAAAATGTAATGTTTAAATCAACTTATAACAATGGAGTTTTACATTTGGAAATAGCTCTATGAATCGCATAAACCCAATATATGTTCTAATATTACTAGTAATGATTTTAGTTCTTACCACATTTAAACTAAACTCAGGCAAAATAGAGTTAAAAGAGGCTCAGGAGATTTATAAAACAACTGAAAAAATAGCAACTGAGCTTGGTGGATTAAAAGAGGTATATGGAGATAAGGCAAAAGTAAAAAAGTCATTAAAATCTATCTTAAAACAACCAGCTTTAAAGTCAGCATCTATAAGTGAAAAGTTTAAAGCTTCATCTCTGAGTATTAGTTCAGAAGCTATAGAGATAAACTCTTTAAATTTACTTATGAGTAAACTTTTAAATGGTGCTTATGATATTCACTCAATGCAAATAAAAAAATTAAGTGATGATAAAGTAAGCTTTAAAATGGAGATAAGATGGTAAAAATAGGAAGATTTTTTGCTTACTTTTTGTTTTTCACTATATCTCTGATGTATTTAACACCAAAGCTTAGTGTTTATTACTTTTTAGAACAAAAACTAAACTCTTACTCTATAGTAATCAGTAAAGAGGATGTAAAAGATAGTGGTTTAGGTTTAAGTATAAATGAAGCGGTAGTGTCAGTTAAAGGTGTTGATAGTGCTACTATAGCTAGTGTTGATATTAATATATTTGCTGCTTATAACACTATAGATTTTAAAGATATTACCCTCTCATCAGTAGCAGCCTCTTTCTTTCCGTTACATGTTGAGAGTGTAAATATTAAATACACAATCTTAGACCCTTTAAATATTAAAGCAGTAAGTGCTGGAGAGTTTGGAGAGGCTAGTGCTAATTTTAATATTATTGACAGAGTTTTTCATTTTAGGTTAAACCCTTCAAAAATAATGTTAAAAGATTATAAGAGCACACTTAAAAATTTGAAAAAATCTGAAGATGGGGAGTATATTTATGAAAAAAATATATAACTCAACCATTATTTCAATCTTAACAAAGGTTTTGATTTTACTTGTTGTTGCAAAAGCTTTGTCACTTGTAGTTTTATGGTATCTACCAAGCGAAGGAGTTGAACTTAACGTAAAAGAGAATTATCAACCCAAATACCAAAGAGTTGATTTTAAAAATATGATACAACAGGTTAAAAAAGAGATAATAAATAAGCCGGTTAATTCAGTCGAGTCTGTTGGAACAAATATAACTGATATGATTTTAAGTGGTTTGTATGGAACAAAAAGTAGTGGTTTTATTATTATAGCCTTAAAAGCAAAGCCTAAAAATACAGAAATAATTGCTGTTGGTGAAAAATATAATGGGTATATTTTAAAATCAATTGCTCCTATGAGTGCAATACTTCAAAAAAATGGCAAAGAGTATGTTCTTTATCTTGAAAAACAAGAGAGTAAAACTACTTCACATATTACAAAAGTTCAAACTGATGATGTTTTTGATAGTAAAAGAGAAGTGACTCGCGAAGATATAGCTACATATGCAAAAAATCCAAAAGAGATGTGGAAAGATATCTCTATTGTGGAAGTTAAAGATGGAAAAAATATAAAAGGCTTTAAAGTTACGAAGATAAATGAGAAATCTAAGTTTGCCAAACTTGGTTTAAAAGTAAGTGATGTGATAATTAAAGCAAACAATGTAAAATTGAACTCGTATAAAGACGCTTTGGATATTTATAAAAATATAGATAAGTTAGACACAATACAAATAGTGGTAATAAGAAACAATCAAGAGATGGAGTTGGTATATGAGATTAATTAGAATAATATTTTTAACACTTAGTTTAGTGTTGGTTTTAAGCGCAAGAGAGCAGGTTAATGTTAATTTTTCAGATTTAGCTATAGATGATTTTATTAAACTAATATCAAAAATTACAAATAAAAATATTTTAATAAACCATAAGATTACAGGAGTTGTAGACTTTGTTAGCAGTACTCCTATTTATGATGATGAACTCATGGATATAATGATATCTGTTTTGGAGTCTAAAGGCTTTACATTAATTCAAAACGGCTCTTTGTATGAAGTGGTCCGCTCAACTGAGGCTGCGAGTAACAATGTTAAAGTTGAAGCTCAAGATAAAAAACTTCGCGGCTCTATTATGGTTACTCAGGCCATAGAGGTTAAGGGAGAAAATGTTGATATAATAGCTGCAAAAATTCGTTATCTTATCTCCAAAACAGCAAAGCTTATGACTATGAAAGAGAGTAATACGATTTTAATTACAGATTACCCTAAAAACATAGAGACTATTAAAAAAGTTATAAAAAATATTGATACAAAGAATGAATCTATAGTAAAAATAATTTACATTAAGAATGCAGAGATAAAAAAACTTCAGGCAAGAGTAGCAGATATTAGTAAGTCACTTTTTAATGATAAAGTGGAGTCTCAGATAGTTAAAATAATAGTAGATGACAATATAAACGGGATTATAGTTGTCGGGAATAAAGCTAATGTTGAAAAAGTAGAGGCTTTGGTAGAAAAACTTGATGTTGAGTCAAATATAAGTAAGAGTGTAGAAATATTTAACCTAAAAAATTCTGATGTAAAATCTGTACTTGCTAGTTTAAATGAAATAATTTCAAAGCAGACATATACAGACCCAGCACTAAAGCCAAATGTTTCAATGAGTGAAGAGATAAATGCCGTTATTGCAGTTGGAGAACCTGCAATTATAAAAGGTATTAAAATGATTATTGATGAGCTTGATAAAGAGAAGTATCAGGTTTATGTTCAAGCTAGAATAATAGAGATAAACAAAAAGAATTCTGAATCATTAGGTGTAAAATGGGGGTTTGCAGGTGGGGATGTGTCATCATCAGGCTTATATGCTATGAGTGCAAATTTTGGTGATAACACTCTAACTAGTGTGGCTTCAAAAAGTGTTTTAGATTATTTAGGAGGTATTGGTACAGGAGCAAGAAGTGCATTTGCTTTGGGGGCTACTATTGACTTTCTTGAGACAAATGGGGCGTCAAAATCAATATCAAATCCATCAATACTATGTGTAAACAACAAAGAGTCATCTATATATGTTGGTAAAACAATTTCTGTTCAAAATGCTTCAACCGTAGGAACTACAGGCTTGCCAACTCAATCATTCAAAAGAGAAGAAGTTGGTCTTACTTTAAAAATTAAACCTCGTGTTTCATCTGTAGATAAGGTTACTTTAGATGTTGAAGCAATACTTGAGAGCGTTACAGATGATGGAACAAACAATGCGACAGGTCAACCTGTAACATCAAAACAAGAGGTAAAGACTCAAGCTATTTTACGTCATGGTGAATCTATCATTATTGGTGGCCTTGTTAAGAGTTATGATAGTGAATCTAAAAGTAAAGTTCCCCTTCTTGGTGATATTCCTTTTGTTGGTGATTGGCTGTTCTCATCTACATCTAAATCAAAAGAAGAAGATAATTTAGTCGTTATTTTAACCCCTTATGTAATAGAGAAGAGTGAAAAGTTGTCTCAACTACAAAAAGGTTTAGGAGAACTTGCAAAACTTCAAAGAGAGTACAACGATAAAGTGTTTAAAGATATAGAAGAGAGAGGAAATGTAGAAACTCAAAAGACAAACACTTCTAATAATACAGAAACAAAAAAAGAGGAATTCTAAGTGTTAAAATTAGAGCCTCTGCATAACGTAAAACTTGATATTTATGAGCCTTTGGAATTAGATACGGACTTAAGTGTTAAAAACTATCTTCTCTTTAGTGAGGTAGATAACGAGGTCTGTGCTCTAATTTGTGAGAGATATTTGGTAGAAGCAAGTAACTACTACACAAAACTACAAAATAAATATCCTATTAAAATGCTTGATGAGGACTCTTACGACAGACTCTACAACCGATTTTTAGAACTTCGTACCGACAAAGCAATAGAGACTATGAGAGAAGACTCTAGTGAAGAGGGTGAAGATGCAGACATATCATTAACAGACTTTTTAAGAACTTCATCAGATATTTTAACCTCAGAAGAGTCTGCTCCTATTATTAAGTTTGTAAATGCTCTGTTTTATCAGGCTGTTAAAAAACGGGCTTCGGATATTCATATAGAAGTTCAAGAAAAACGGGGTGAAGTAAGATTTAGAGTTGACGGTATGTTGAGTAAAAATGCAGACTTAGACAAAAAGGTTGTTAACCTCATAATTAGCCGTATCAAAGTTATTTCAAACCTTGATATTTCTGAAAAAAGAATCCCGCAAGATGGGCGAACGCAGATAAAAATTGCCGGAGAGACTTTAGATATTCGTGTCTCTGTTTTGCCGACATTTTATGGTGAGAGAGTTGTTATGAGACTTCTTATGCAAAGTTCTCAAATCCCACAAATAAATGAACTTGGCTTTAACAGCGAACTTATTGACGATGTGAAAAAACTGCTTCGTGCTTCTCATGGAATTATTTTAGTTACAGGACCGACCGGTAGCGGTAAAACAACCTCTCTGCACTCATTCTTGCGTGAAGTTGAATCACCTGAAAAAAACCTTATAACGGTTGAAGACCCTGTTGAATACAAGTCGGACAATATTGCTCAGATTCAGGTAAATGAGAAGGTGGGGCTAACATTTGCTTCGGCTCTTCGCTCTATACTCAGACAAGATCCGGATGTAATAATGATAGGTGAGATTCGTGATGAAGAGACAGCGGCTATTGCTATTCGTGCGGCTCTCACCGGTCACTTGGTGTTCTCAACCTTGCATACAAACTCTGCAGCTGCTACTATCTCAAGACTTGCTGACATGTCGGTAGAACCTTTTTTGATCTCATCTTCTCTTTTGGGAATTCTTGCTCAAAGGTTAGTCCGTGTTTTGTGTGTTGAGTGCAAAGTTGAGGATGCTTTAGCAGAAAATTTCGCGCAAGATTATAACCTACATGCAGATGCAAAAATATTTAAGGCAAATGGGTGTAAAAGTTGTAACTACACCGGATATTCCGGTCGCCGCTCCATAGGTGAGCTTTTAATCATGAATGATAAAATAAAAGATTTGTTAAAAACTACAACAGATGAGCATACTATTAAAACAGCACTTGAAGCTGATGGACTTAAGAGTATCTCATTTCAGCTCTCAGATATGTTGCACAACGGAGAAACATCTTTAGAAGAAGCGATTCGTATCGGTTTAGGGCATGCGTAAAGGCTTTACACTGATTGAAGTTATGGTTGCTGTACTGATTATATCAGTAGTAATCGCAGCCCTTTTGCAGATGAAGGGTAATAGCTCACATATATTTTTTGAGCTTGAAAAAAAAATAAAAATAAACCAGTTTGTCTCATTTATAATTGAAAATAAAGATTATGGATTTGAAAATGAGACCACTACCTTAGACAAGCTTATATCTGATTTTGATCTTGACGATGATTTAAGACGAAGAGTTAAACAGAGTAAGGTGGAAGTAGTCTATCAAGTGCTTGAGAGAATTGACATGAGCGATATAGGTGAGTCAGACAACATGGAAGATAGAGTAGAGAACCAAGCAGAGACTAATATGGTTTTTGAGATAGGAAAAACTGTACTTAAGAGCGATACATCTTCTGCCGGACTGCTAAGGCTTAGAGTTCAATGAGAAAAGGTTTTACACTTATTGAGATGCTTATCTCTGTAACTATTTTATCTATTATGATGGTTTTTTTATATAAAAGCTATGCTTCTTTGAACAATTCTAATGACTTTTTAGAAAAAGAGTTAAACACTATAAAAAGCCAACAACTCAGAAAAAAAATTATATTTTTGGACTTCTCTTTAGCAATTAACAAAAAAATAAATATCATAAATCAAGACCCACATGTAGATGTCGTTTTTATGCAAAGTTCAAACTCTTTTCATAGAAAACACAACCCATACATCGCTTATATAGTTAAAGAGTCTAAGCTTTACAGACTTGAATCTCTGCAAGAGTTTAAAGAGTACCCATTAAACCGAGATAGTGTATTTAGCGTAGATTATTTAGGTGAAGTGGATAGTTTTAGAGTCTACAAATCAAAAGATAATCTAAAAGAGGCTTATCTAATACATGTAGAGTTTAAAAAGGCGGATGAGATACTTCTTAAAGTTAAAGTGTTGGAAGATTAATTTAGAAAGATTAAGATAAAATTCCATTATGAATTTACAAGAGTATAAAGAAGCAGTAGAGAAACTTAACCTCTACTCATACCACTACTATGTCTTAGATGACCCGATTACAACTGATGAGGTTTACGATAAGCTCTATCATGAAGTTGTCGAGTATGAACAAAATAATAAAGATGATATTTTAAAAAAATCACCTACCATGAGAGTCGGTGACGCAGTTAGAGATGGTTTTACAAAGGCTCCGCATCTCACTCGTATGTGGAGTTTAGAAGATGTTTTTGATGCAGATGGCTTGCAAAAGTGGCTTACTAAAACATACAAACTAGATAAAAAAATCTCATTTTATTGTGAACCTAAATTTGACGGTGCATCTCTAAATCTCATTTATGAAAACGGTGAACTTACTCAGGCAATTACACGCGGTGATGGAGAAATTGGTGAGCTAATTACCCAAAATGTCAAAACAATAAAAACTGTTCCTCTTACTATAGAGTATGAAGAGCGTATTGAGATTCGCGGCGAGGTTGTTATATTTAAAGAAGAGTTTGAAAAGATAAACGAAGCAAGAATGAGAGAGGGTGAAGCTGTTTTTGCAAACCCTAGAAATGCGGCTGCTGGAAGTTTACGACAACTTGACTCTGCTGTAACTGCTTCAAGAAATTTGGTCTTTTTGCCATATGGTGTCGGAGAGAACGCACTAGAACATAAACTGCTAAGTGACAAGATGGAGTTTATTTACTCTTTAGGGTTTAGAAAGCCGCCGCAGAGTTCTACATGTAAAGATTTTGCCGAGATAGAAGAGATATATGAAGTTATGAAGAGAGACCGAGATAGTTACTCTATGATGCTTGATGGAATGGTTGTTAAAGTTAATGAAATAGCTTCTCAAATAGATATGGGTTACACTGTTAAAAATCCACGTTTTTCTGTTGCATATAAATTTCCGGCAGTTGAGAAGATAACTACTGTTAAAGAGATAGTTTTACAAGTTGGAAGAACTGGTGCTGTAACTCCAGTGGCAATAGTCGAACCTACCGATATAGACGGAGTAGTAGTGGAGCGTGCGACTCTACATAACTTCGATGAGATAGATAGAAAAGATATAAGACTTAATGACAAAGTTATCATCCTAAGAAGCGGGGATGTTATTCCTAAGATTATTAAAGTTTTAACCCATGAGCGTGATGGAAGCGAAGTAAAATACGAAAGACCGCAAAGTTGTCCAGTTTGTAGTAGCGAACTCTTGGATGAGGGGGTTTTGCTTAAATGCCAAAATCTTACATGTGAAGCTAGAGTTATAAACTCCATAATATACTTTGCTTCAAAACCGTGTCTAAATATAGATGGACTTGGAAACAAGATAGTTGAGGCTCTTTTTAACTCAGGTCTTGTGAAAAGCGTTGTTGATTTATTTGATTTAACACTAGATAAGCTCTTGGAACTTGAAGGTTTTAAAGAGAAAAAATCTCAAAATCTTCTCAACTCATTAGAAAATGCAAAAGGTTCTGAATATTGGCGTTTTTTAAACTCACTTGGGATTGAACATGTGGGGGAGGTTGCATCTAAAACTTTGAGTGAAAAGTTTGGCAGTAACTTCTTACATGTAAGCAAGGAAGAGATAATCGCTTGTGATGGAATAGGCGAAGAGATGGCTGAGTCTGTTTTGGAGTTTGTAAGAGTAAATAAAGAGACGATTTTAAAATTACAAGATATTTTAAAGCCATTGGAACCTGTGCAAAAAGAAGAAGCAAAAGAGAACCCTTTTAAAGGTAAAACGGCAGTTCTAACTGGAACTATGAGTGAGTCACGCGGTGATATAAAAGATATGTTGGAAAATCTTGGTGCAAAAGTCTCAGGAAGTGTTTCTAAAAAGACAGACTTCTTGATTTACGGCGAGGATGCCGGAAGTAAATATGACAAAGCTATATCTCTACATGTAGAGTGTATAACAGAAGATGAGATGAGAAAAAAAATAAGTGGGAGTGTTTAAATGAGAATATTTTTAATAATTACATTGTTTTTTACTGCTTTACTCGCAGACAGAGATGGCGGACCGTATTTAGGGATTGGCTATGGAACTGCTGAGTATAGCAATAGTGATTACTATGACTCCATTGCAGAATCTAGCTCTAAAGCAATGTCCCTTTATGCCGGTGCATACATAAATAAACATCTCTCTGTTGAGGTTGGCTATGCAGAATTCGGCTCTAGTGATAAGGGTTTTAGCGTTGAGAAGAGTAGTAGTCTCAGCAACCTCTCTTTTACGGCCTTTACTTTTAGCGTTTTAGGTCATTATGCTTTTTTTAACGATGTTTTAGACACTTATGTAAGGCTTGGAGCAGGTGAGATTAGAGAGGATGAACTAAGCCTGAAAGGTTTTAGCGAAGAGTATGGAGTAGGTATCGGTGTCAGGTTCAATAAATGGCTAAGTATGAAGGTAGCATACGACATGTACAGATTTAAATATGAAGAACCGGTAAGCGCTGTGAAATATGGCATGTCAATAGACTATATGTACGCTGCTTTGGAGGTTCAGTTTTGAGCAGGTTAGATAATTATCTTTTTGAGAACTCACTTGCACAAAGCAGAAACAAAGCACAGAGCCTAATAAAAGATGGATTGGTAAGTGTAAACGGGAAAGTTATTATAAAAAGCTCATATAAACTAGAGCAGAGCGATGAAGTTCTTGTAAAAGAGCATAAAGAGTATGTCTCTCGTTCAGCTTTTAAACTTAGCAGTTTTCTTGATGAATTGAAATTACATGTAGATGGTAAAACAGCATTAGATATAGGCTCATCAACAGGCGGATTTACACAGGTTCTTTTGGAATATGGTGCTAGCGAAGTGACTGCTGTAGACGTTGGAAAAGAACAGTTACATGTAAGCCTTAAAGAAGATGCAAGAGTCCACTCTTATGAGAGCTGTGACATCAGAGAGTTTAAGAGTGACAAAACATTTGATATAGTCGTAAGTGATGTTGCTTTTATATCACTGCTATACATTTTAGATGATGTTGATAGATTGGCAAATGATAAAATAATTTTGCTGTTTAAGCCACAGTTCGAAGTAGGGCGTGAAGCAAAAAGGGACAACAACGGTGTTGTTCTCGATGAAAAAGCAATACTAAATGCGATGATAAAATTTGAAGATGCCTGTAAATTAAAGGGGTGGAAACGAATTTTGAAATCTGCTTCAAAACTAACTGGTAAGGAGGGAAATCTTGAATACTGCTATTGCTATGAAAAATAGCACCGCTATTGCTATCGGTGGATTTGATGGGATGCATATAGGTCATCAGCACCTTTTTGCGGAGCTTGGCGATAAAGGGACTGTTGTTGTAATAGAGACGGGTTATGCCAACCTTACTCCAAAGTCAGAGCGTGAAAACTTTTCTCAGTACCCTATTTTATATATTGAGCTAGAGGATATCCGCCATTTGAGCGGTGAAGAGTTTATAGGTTTTTTGAATGATAAATTTCCTCAATTGGAAAAAATAGTTGTCGGGTATGATTTTCACTTTGGGAAAAACAGAAAATACTCTTTTGATGATTTGAAAACACTTTTTGCAGGAGATGTTAAAGTCGTTGATGAGGTGACTTTAAATGGGGACTCTGTTCATTCACATAAAATCAGACAAAAAGTAAGTATAGGCGATATAAAAGGTGCTAATGCATTTTTAGGGCATAATTACACTATTAAAGGTAAAATAGTTAAAGGTCAAGGCATTGGAAAAAAAGAGTTGGTAGCGACTATAAATATAGAAGCAGAAGGTTTTCTTACTCCAAAAGAGGGAGTTTATGCTACTCTTACTAGAATAGATGATGAAGAACATTATCATCCATCAGTATCATTTGTGGGGCACCGCGTAACTACAGATGGAAGTTTTGCTATTGAGTCTCATATACTTGACGGCGAAGTTACATGTAGCAACAAAGCAAGAATTAGTTTTGTCTCTTTTATAAGAGATAACAAAAAGTTTGAGTCACTTGATGAGCTCAAAAAAGCGATAAACAAAGATATACTTGTCGCTTCAAAAGAATTAAAGTTTTTGCAATTATGAGAAAAAGAGAATATTTAGATACAACACAAGATATAAGTTTTAAGTTTTTCCAAACACCGGATGATTTTATGGTTGATGAAGTTATGTGCACAGAGTTTAAGGGCAAAGGGAACTACTTAATTATACATGTAAAAAAAGTTGAACTTACAACTTGGGACATGGTAGCGATTTTTGCAGAGTACTTTGGTATTCCTGCGCAAAAGATTGGTTATGCAGGATTAAAAGATAAACATGCGACAACAACGCAATATCTGTCTGTTGACGCTTCGTATGAAAAGATGCTTAAAAAATTTCACCACAAACAGATTAAAATATTAAAGACAATAAGACACTCACACTCTATTAGAATGGGTGATTTGTGCGGGAATAGATTTAGTGTAAATTTACATTTTGTTGATAATATCGATTCAGGCAAGATTGAGAAGTGTGCACGAAAAATTGCTAAAAATGGTTTGCCAAATTACTTCGGTTACCAGAGATTTGGGCGTGATAACGACTCAATAAAACAAGCTCAGGAGATGATAAAAGGTGAAATATTTATAGAAGATTCAAAGATTAAAAACTTTTTAATCTCTATTTATCAGAGTACATTTTTTAATGACTGGCTGAGAGAGAGAGTAGAACTCTCACGTGAAAAAAATGATGGTAAATATTTACTTCTTGATGGAGATGTTTACCAAGATAGTAAAGGCAACCTATCTACTCCTAAAATTATGCCCACAAGAGACTTTGAAAATAAAAAACTGGTTCCTACCGGGCTTTTATGTGGTAGAGATACTTTTCGTGCAAGAGATGAAGCAAGAGAGATAGAAAAAGAGTACGATGACGAGTTTTTACAAGAAAAAGGGTACAGAAGAGAAGCACTGATTTACCCTAAAGATATAGAGTGTAATTATGTTAGAAAGCAAACAATGTTAAATATCTCTTTTACACTTCCAAAAGGCTCTTATGCAACAGTTTTTTTAGAAAGTATTGCGAACAAGAACTATACAGCTAAAGATGTAAAGCCAAAAATTAAACAAAAATAAAAAAAATTACATAAATTATAGGCAGTATTATAAAAGTTTAATCCAACTTTGAATATAATGCCTCAATTATTTAAGACAGGGAGTACACCTATGGGTGAATTGTTCACATTTTTCGGTTTATTATCTCACGATAAAACTTTTATCTACATGACGCACATGCTTTTATCAGCAGGAATAGCTTTAATGCTTGTTAAGATTGCTATGTCTAACCTTCAGATGGTTCCAAGAGGAACTCAAAATGTTATGGAAGCATACATTTCCGGTGTTCTTAAAATGGGAACAGATGTTATGGGCGAAGAAAAAGCTCGCAAATATGTAGCGCTTGTTGCTACAATCGGCCTTTTTGTCGGTATTGCTAACCTCATAGGTGTAGTGCCAGGCTTTGAAGCTCCAACTGCATTTTTAGAGATGCCGTTAACATTGGCTTTGTCTGTGTTTGTATACTATAACTATGTTGGTATTAAAGAGCAGGGTGTTATAAAATACTTCAAGCACTTTATGGGTCCGGTTTGGTGGTTGTACTGGTTAATGTTCCCAATCGAAATCGTGTCTCACTTTTCTCGTTTAGTGTCTCTTTCTTTCCGTTTATTCGGAAATGTTAAAGGTGACGATATGTTCTTAATGGTAATCTTAATGCTTGCTCCATGGGTTTTACCGATGATTCCATTTGCACTACTTACTTTTATGGCATTCTTGCAAGCTTTCATCTTTATGATGCTTACGTATGTTTACCTTGGTGGCGCTGTAGCGGTTGACGACCACTAGTCGTAACTGAAAAACTATGCAAAAAGATAAATTCGATAGAATTATAAGCTTTTTGCTTGGAGCGTCATGGGCCATATTACTTTTTGGTTCTGTGATTGTTTTTAACACTCTCCTTTTTTTAGGTTTAGGCCTGGCAATTTTCTGCACAATACTCTTTATAATTATCTCACTTTTTATGACTTTATCTCTGGATGCTTTTTCTATAAACAGACAAAGACTCGAAGAAGCTAAAAAACAAACAATACTGTTAGAGAGCATTTTAAAACTAAAATAAATATGTTGCTATAGTTAATTAAGATATTTTTACTTTATGAGAGTTAAAAGCTTTAATCAGGTAAAATGTACCCTTAATATTATGAATTTTATCTAAGGAAACTTATGTTTGAAGTAGTTATCGGTCTTGAAGTCCACGTACAACTAAATACAAAATCAAAACTTTTTTGCTCGTGTCCTACGAGTTTCAATCACAAACAAAATACAAATACTTGTCCAACTTGTTTAGCTCTTCCAGGTGCTTTGCCGGTACTAAATAAAGAAGTTTTACATAAGTCTATTATGCTCGGAACTGCTATTGACGGGACTGTAAATAGAACATCATTCTTTGATAGAAAAAGTTATTTCTATCCAGATAGTCCCTCTGCTTATCAGATTACACAACTCTACACACCTATTGTTGAGCATGGAAAATTGCAAATAGACTTTGAAGACGGAAGCCACAAGATTATCCGCATTAATCGTGCTCATATCGAAGCTGATGCCGGAAAAAATATACATGACGGTGATATATCTAAAGTTGATTTAAATCGTGCAGGAACTCCTCTTTTAGAGATAGTATCTGAGCCTGATATGAGAAGTGCAGAAGAGGTTATCCTTTATCTTAAAAAACTTCACTCAATAATTCGTTACTTAGATATCGGTGACGCGAACATGCAAGAGGGGTCATTTCGCGTTGATGTAAATGTCTCAATTCGTCCAAAAGGTGATGAAAAACTTTATACTCGTGTTGAAGTTAAAAATATAAACTCATTTAAATTCATCCAAAAAGCAATTGAGCTGGAAGTGGCTCGTCAGAGCGAGGCTTGGGAAGATGGTGTATATGAGCAAGAGATAGCTCAAGAGACTAGATTGTTTGACCAAACGAAGCAAGAGACTCGTTCTATGCGTGGTAAAGAGGAAGCTGCTGATTACCGTTACTTCCCAGAGCCGGACCTGCTAAAAGCTGTAGTAACTGATGAGATGATGGCTGTATACTCACAAATACCAGAACTCCCAGATGAAAAGAGAGATAGATTTGTAAAAGATTATGGCATGAACGAGTATAGTGCGGGTGTTGTAACTTCTGCTGTAGAGATGGCGCACTTTTTTGAGGCTATGATGCAAGAAGGCATATCTGCAAAAAATGCCTTGACTTGGCTTACAACAGAACTACAAGGTCGTCTAAAAGGTGATATGAACATCACAAATTCTCCAGTAGATGCTAAAAAACTTGGACAATTGGTGAAAAGAATTGAGGACGGCACCATAAGTGGAAAAGCGGCAAAAGAGGTACTTGACAGGCTTATGGTTGAAAATCTTGAAGTTGACGGTGTTATTGATGCTCTTGGTTTAAAACAAGTTAGTGACAATGGTGCAATTGAAGCTATATGTGACGCTATTATAGCTGCAAACCAAGATAAGGCTGAACAGTATAGAGGCGGTAAAGATAAACTTTTTGGCTTCTTTGTCGGGCAAGTCATGAAAGAGTCAAAGGGCAGTGCAAACCCTCAAACCGTAAATGAAGTGCTAAAAGCAAAACTAGGATAATTAGTTTTGCTTAAGCGTTTGCTGGTTGATACTGCATACCATATAAATACATCTGAAAAATATGCAAAAAATAAACATTTTTTTTATAATCTATTAGAAAACAGCAACAACAAATATAAAAGATATTTCGACCTATTTATGATTACTCTTATTTTTATAAGTGTTGTAATTTTGATACGAGAAGTAAAGTCACATGTTAATGACACTCTTCTTTTTTTCAATAACTATGTCATATCTATTATCTTTTTTATTGAGTACATGTTGAGGCTTTGGGTAAGTAGCAGTGTAACTCAAGTTATAATTGAGCAAAGTGAGCATAATGCTATGCTTGGAGAAAAATTTAAGTTATTTGATGCTTTAAAAGAGATAATCGAAATTAAATTTAAATATATATTATCAATTAAAGCTATTATTGATTTAATGGCAATTATTCCATTTTTTCATGAGCTAAGACTTCTTCGAATTTTTATACTATTTAGAGTTTTCAAGCTCTTTAGATATGCAAAAAGTATTCAAACTTTTGCCTCAGTTCTTGCTGCAAAAAAGTTTGAGTTTTTTACGTTACTAATCTTTGCTTCAATTATTATTTTTGTTTCATCTGTTTTGATTTATGTAATGGAAGCAAACAGCCCAGGCTCACAGATAAAGACTCTTTTTGATGCCTTGTATTGGTCTATAGTTACAATATCAACAGTCGGTTACGGAGATATAACTCCAATAACGGAGCCTGGAAGAGTAGTGTCGATGTTTGTTATAGTTGCTGGTATCGCAGTCTTTTCATTTACGACTTCACTTATAGTTACAGCATTTACAGAAAAATTAGATGAGATAAAAGACACAAAACTTATTGACGATATAGAAAAAATAAAAGAGTTTTATCTTATCTGCGGTTATGAAAATATATCAAAAGAGGTTGCTAAAAAACTTTCTATAAAAAATAGAGTCATTATTTTAGAAGAAAATTTCTCAAAAGCTGAATCGGCACGTAAAGATGGTTTTGTAGTGCTAAATTACGATCCAGGAGCTACAGAGAGCTACCGAAAACTTCGTATAAATATACAAGCGCAAGTAAAAGCAATTATCTGCTTAAGTTATAGCGATGTAGAGAATGTATATACAGCATTAACTGTTCGCTCCTTTAACAAGGATGTCTTTATATTGTCTATTTTAAAAAATAAGAGCAATAGAAACAAGTTAATATTTGCAGGTGTTAATGAACTTATTTATGAAAAAGAGTTGGTTGGGATAGTCGCTAAAGAGTTTGTTGGTCAGCCAGTTGCATTTGAAGCAATCCATGCTTTACGTTCAAACTTTAACGGTATTGATATGCAAGAGATTCTTGTAAGCGATAGAGTTCTAAGTAATTTTATAACCGTTAGTGATTTGCATAATAAAAAGTATAGGGTTATACTTTTGGGAATATATAAAAAGAGTAAAAAAAGATTTTTATTTAATCCTATTGACAGCACAGTTTTAGAAGTTGGCGATTATCTTCTTGTAATAGGAAATATACAGTTTATAAAGGAGTTTAGCAACTCATTGAATAATAAGGGTAAAAAATGAGACAAAAAAGTGCTCTGATTTTTGGCTACAACGACTACACTTTTGAGATTGAAAAAAATATATCAGCATACTATAAAAATATATACATTTTTAGATTAGGCGAATATAGTGAGCTAAAAGAGCAGAATAATTATAAAATACATAGTTTTGATTTGAGTGACAATTGGGATGATTTAAGCACTATTGTTGATATAGATGATTGTGTTGCGTTTTGTGTTCTTGAGGATATGGCAGAAAATATATTTTTAACTATTTCACTGCGAGACTCGTTTAAAGATTTGACAATAGTCGCTTTAGCAGAAGATAAAGAGAGTACAGACAAACTTACTTTAGCGGGGGCAACAAGAGTTATTCCAACTACGCAGACTACTGCGAATATTATTGTAGAGATGCTTGAAAAACCAATAGTTACAGAGGTATTGCACAATATTTTATATGAAAAAAGTGATTTAAAAATAGCTCAAATAGTAGTTGATAACAATAATTTTTTCGATGGTAAATACCCGGCAGACATAGATTGGAGCAGGGAGCATGGAATAATCGTTATTTCTATTGTACATGATGATATGAGTAGCGAGTTCATATACGCATCGAAGGAAAAACACCATATAATTAAAAGCGGTGACATTTTTGTTGTTGTTGGATATGAACAAGATATTAAAGATTTTGAAAAGTTGATAGGGAGCAGATTGTGAGTAAAGTTGGTGTTATAGGAGCAGGTAAATGGGGTTCGGCTTTAGCTTTCGCACTGAGTGAGAAAAGTGATGTTTTTATAACCTCAAGAACACCAAGAGAGGTGAAAAACTTTGTTTCATTAAAAGAGATACTAAAGTGTGAGTACTTAATTATTACGGTGCCTGCGCAACAAATAGCATCTTGGCTGGAAGACAACTTTGTATTTACAAATCAAAAGATTTTGGTTGCATCCAAAGGTATAGAAGCAACGACTGGTAGATTTTTAAATGATATTTATGCAAACCATATTCCTGAATCTAACATTGCTTTTCTTTCAGGTCCATCATTTGCAACAGAGGTTATGCAGTCACTCCCTACGGCTTTAGTAATTAATTCTAAAAATGAAGAGTTAAGTAAAGAGTTTTCATATCTATTTCCATCTTTTATAAAAATATATACTTCAACTGATGTAATTGGAGCGGAGGTTGCCGGTGCATATAAAAATGTAATAGCAATAGCTGCGGGGATTTGCGAAGGATTAGGACTTGGTAAAAATGCTGCAGCAGCCCTTATTTCTCGCGGACTAGTTGAGATGCAGAGGTTTGGCCTTCACTACGGAGCAAAAGAGGATAGTTTTTTGGGACTTAGTGGAGCGGGTGATCTTTTTCTAACTGCATCATCTAACATGTCAAGAAACTTTCGTGTCGGCTTAGGTTTAGCAAAAGGGAGAACTCAAGAGGATATTCTTCAAGAGCTTGGAGAAGTTGCGGAGGGGATAGGTACTGCTTATGCATTACATGAAATTTCTCAGCTTCGCAATTTGTATCTTCCAATTGCCAAAGAGGTTTATGAGATGTTGGAGGGCAAAAATCCTAAAGAGTCTTTAAGAGACTTGCTCTCAAGTTAGATTTATATGCAAACATTAGCACAACTTCGTTCAGGCGAGCTAAAAGGGACTAAACAACTCTCTTTATCTGAGAATCTTACATCTTTTCCATATGAAATATTTGAGTTAGCAGACACCTTGGAGTTTTTAGATTTAAGTAATAACTCACTTTCTCATATCCCAGCGGAGTTAAGCAGTCTTAAAAAACTAAAGATTGCCTTCTTTTCATATAACAACTTTACTACTGTGCCATCTGCATTTAAAGGGTGTGAAAATCTTTACATGTTAGGTTTAAAAGCAAACCAAATAGAGCATTTTGATGAAGATATATTGCCTCTTAGTATTAGTTGGCTTATATTGACAGACAACAGACTTAAAAGCTTGCCAAACTCCATCGGCAAACTATCAAAACTGCAAAAGTTTCCACTCGCTGGTAACCAACTAACTAATCTGCCAGACTCTATGGCAGAGTGTAAAAATCTAGAACTACTCCGTTTATCTGCAAACCAACTACAAGATATACCATCTTGGTTATTAAGACTTCCAAAACTCTCATGGTTAGCATTCTCTGGTAATCCATGTATAGAGAGTCCAGATATATGTCACAAAGAGATAGCTTACGAAGAGTTAGAGGTGAAAGAACTTTTAGGTGAGGGTGCTTCAGGTAAGATATTTAAGGCTTATATGAAAGAGTTAGACAAAGATGTAGCCATTAAGTTTTTTAAGGGTGCCGTAACTAGCGATGGATATGCAAAAGATGAGATGAATGCATGTATGAGTGTTGGTGAACATGAGAATCTTATTAAAGTATTTGCGAAGATAAAAGGAGATGAGCGCTTAGGTCTGCTTTTAGAGTACATCCCAGCTATTTTTGAGAACTTGGGATACCCGCCAAACTTTGATACATGCACAAGAGACATATATGAAAAGGGTAGAGAGTTCAGTGTAGAAGCTATCTATAAAATAGCAAAAGCTATTGTCTCCGCTGCTGCTCATCTACATGACAAAGGTCTGATGCATGGCGACCTTTATGCTCACAATATTTTAATCAACAACGAGAATAAGTGTTATCTTGGTGACTTTGGAGCTGCAAGTTTTTACGACAAAAAAAATAGAGATTATGAGAAAATAGAAGTACGAGCTTTTGGATGTCTTTTAGATGACATGTTAGTTCGTTGTAGTGAAAAAGATAGTGGAGAGTATAAAAGTCTTGATTTATTAAGAGAAAAGTGCATGAGTGAAGATGTGCAGAGCAGACCACTGTTTGAAGAGATGGTGTTTTAGATGGGTGAACATGCAGAACAGTTTAAAAAGATTGCAGTAGCTATTTTAATAGGTGCTTTAGTCTTCGCTCTATCTTTAACTGTCTTTACAACACAACAAGCTTCACTTCTTGGGCTGATAGCTATTTTAGTTACTCTGTGGACAAACGAGGGTTTACCGTTGGGTGTGGTTTCTCTTTTACCAATCATCCTTTTTCCTGCATTCTCAATTTTAACCACCAAAGAAACAACAGCGAACTACTCTCACCCTATTATATTTTTATTTTTAGGCGGTTTTTTACTTGCTATTGCGGTTGAGAAAACTCATCTTCACACTTGGATAGCGGACAAGATGTTATCTATTTTTCCCTCAACCCCAAAGGGTATAATTTTTTCACTAACAATTACATCTGGAATGCTTAGTTCAGTTTTATCTAACACAACTACAACGCTTTTACTTATGTCTATTGCTCTTTTTATAACGGATAATTTAAGACTTAAAATGAGATTTGCTCTTGCAATAGCTTATGGTGCTAGCGTTGGCGGAATATTAACCCCTATTGGAACACCACCGAACCTTATTTTACTAGGGATTATGCAGGACAAAGCAATGGAGGCTATACCATTTTTTCAGTGGATGTGGATGACTGCTCCTTTGGTTTTTCTTATGTTCTTCGTAGTTGCTTCACTTCTTAGCATGGGGGTAAAAGATATTGACATTTCAATAGGTAGTGAAAATAAAACTTTAGACATAAATCAAAAAAAAGTGTTATATCTAATTGCCGGTCTAGTAGTTTTACTTTTGATAAACGCACCTATAAAACCATATTGGAATGGACTTGGACTAAGTGAAGCGGGAATTTTACTTACATGTGGTCTTTTACTCTTCGCACCACCATTTAGCATACTAGATTGGATGGATGATAAAGCAAAAATCCCATACAGAATTATGTTTTTATTTGGTGCTGGATTTAGTATTGCAAAAGCTTTTAGCGAAACAGGCTTGGCAGATGAAGTTGCATCTTATCTTATAGTTATGACAGACCTGCCACCAATACTTCTGCTTTTTAGTGTGGCAATGCTTATTACTTTTACAACAGAGATAACTTCAAACACTGCACTAATCTCTATAATGCTTCCTGTTATATACGCAGTAGCAGAGCAAGCCGGCATAAATACAACTCTCTTTATGATGGTCGCAACGATATGTGCCAGTTATGCTTTTATACTTCCAATCGCCACGCCGCCAAATGCAATAGCCATGAGCAGTGGAGCGGTATCTGTTAAAAATATGGCGAGATACGGAATAGTTCTAAATCTTGTCGGAGTATTTTTAATAGTGATGATTGCCCAGTTTTTCTGGAAAGGGATTATTTAAGGGCTATATTGCCTCTAGTTAGATAAAATTTTGCCAAATATATTAGAAGGTTTGTAATGATAGTTCATATAGTAATGTTTAAATTTAAAGAAGAAAATAGAGATTCAAATATTGAAGAGGTTGTAAAAAGGTTAAACTCTTTAGTTGAGCTAATACCAACTCTAAAATCTATGGAAGTAGGGGTTGACTTTTCACGAACCGAGAGAGCATTTGATATGTCACTATACTCAACATTTGATACAAAAGAAGATTTGCAGGCTTATGCAGTGCATCCTGAGCATCTAAAAGTAGTAGAGCTTATAAAATCTGTAACTCTAGAGTCCAAGGTCGTTGATTACGTATTGTAATCATACCTTTAGTAGTTCCAAGTCACTCTTAACCAGACAAAGTCACTTACCTGTTTTTTCCCAAACTCACTCAAGTCTGAACCACTGTTTATGTTGTAAGAGAAGTCAAGATCTATATTGTTACTAAAACTATAAGCAGCTCCAATTTTATTTTGCTGTGAGAGGTCTTGAAGGTTTGTCATATTGTTGTAGTAGATACTAAAATATAGTAGCTCATAGGGCTCTTTTTGAGAAATTGATGTAATGGCATAATCTTTTGCAATAAATGGAAGTGTGACCATTGATGTTTTAATCTGCTCTTTGTTTAAACCATCTGATTGATAGATGTATTCACTGATTATTGTAAGTTCAAAGTCAGTTAGGTAGCGGATACCTAAAAGATATGAGTAATTATCATCAATGACTTTAGCATATTCACCATGAACTTCAAAGTTTGTTTGAATATTTTTGGAAAAGTCAAAACCTATTTTTTCCTTGGTTACGTCTGAATAGTTGTAAATTAAGTCTATATCAGTGTCATGCCAAAGAAGGTAAAGACGCATAGCAATGTTATTTGATTCTTCTTGATTTGTAGCAAGGGTGTAGTAGTCTTTATTTAGTGATTCACTTGCACGCAGATATACAAGGTCAAGAGAGAGATTTTTTAAATCGCTGCTAAAGCTTTTGTTATAGCTGTATTTACTTATAACATATCCCTCTCGTGAGAGTGTTGGCTGTAGAGGATCTTTTGCTCTGTCAAAAAAAGCTACGGGATTGAAAAAGTATCCTTTTCCCCATCCAAGAGACTCTTTTCCCACCATAACTGTGTGGTTTGCATTTAGTTTAGCTCCAACATAAAGCTCATTAACTGGAAAATAGCTTTGTGCTGTTTTATCTTTTATATGGTCATAAGTAGCCATTACGGAGGTTTTAAATGTGAACATTTCGTAGAAGTAAGAAAAATTAAACAGCCCCTCTAGATGAAGAGAGTTTTGATAATCATCATCTGCATTATCAAGTTGCTGAACCCTGTTGTCAAGTCGAAGATAACCATTGTACTCATAAGTCTTAGGTTCTATTTCACCCATATCAAATGCATACTCATCAGCAATAAGTGACAAAGATATAAAGATTAGAAGTAGAACTTTTAACATGTATATATTATCTTCTTAGGTCTGAAGCATTAGCAAGAGTATCTAGTGTAAATGCCTCATCAGGAAAGTTCTTAGGTGTGATTTTTCCGTAAATCATAATAGATTTATAATCTTTATACATAGGCGACATAGTCTCAACAACAGAAGGGCGGACAATTCCATCACCAAAGTCTTTTAGCTCTTTGTAATAGAGTGTTTTAATCAGCATCTTAGTAGAAGTATAGCACTCCACCTCCATAGGTGTAAGAGTTTTTTTATCTACTTGCATTACAAGCTTATCGTAAGAGACAGTGTCATTTTTTGCTTTTAGAGTAAGAAGTATAAAATCTTCTTTTTCCTCTTTAGTTACAACATCATACTCAGTGCTAAAATCAAGTCTCATAATATCAGCATTGTTAAATACACCGCCTACAACTGATTGCATTGATGTAATACGTAGAGGTCTTCCAACATTTGGAATATATAGCCACATGTTGTCACCAAGACGTAGAGTTGCACGACCTTTTTCACTATCTGGAGATAAAAACAGCGAAACCATTTTATCTTTGTCTTTTTTTGCTTGAAACATCATAAACTCTTTTTTAGAGCCATCTGGCTCTATGTTTATAAGTTTTTTATACATTTGTGCAGATACTGGTGTTAGTTTTCTGTCAATTGTCTCAAGTATAGTTTCTGCTAATAGCATTGTGCTTAGTGTTAGTAATAGGGCAAATAATTTCATTAGTAAAATCCTAGTTTTGTCTTAAAGCATCAACTGGGTTGAGCTTTGCTGCTTTTCTAGCAGGAGAGATTGAAGCAATAAGAGAGATTATTATTACTATAACACTTACCATTAGCATCTCGTTTACATGTAGAACAGGATTTAGTGTTAGTTCCGCTTGTCTACCAAAAGAGAAAGTAATACCGACTGTATTGATAACTAAGACGATTAGATAAGAGATAATACTTCCTAAGATGGTGCCAAAAATACCGAGCATAAGCCCCTCTGTTAAAAAAAGCTTTGTTATAGTGCTTGGTGTAGTACCCATGGCCGCAATAGTTCCTATCTCTTTTATACGCTCGTAAACGCTCATAACCATTACATTTAAAACAGAAATAAGCACTATGGAGATTAAAATTATTTTAATAGATATATCCATAAGGTTTAACATTTTAACTATGTTATAAAAAGGGCTAAGCTGCTCCCATGAGTGCACTTCAAAAACCGGCTTTCCTTTTTGGTCGGTAAACTTAGCTAGTGGCTCTAGTTCCTTCATGGCTTTTTCTAAATTGTTAACATCTTTAAGTCTAATTACCACTTCACTTATCTCTACCTCTTTTAGTCTAAGAAGCTTTTTAACATCATTGATATGAATATAACCATCTCTTCCTCCTGGTCCTGAAGCAGCCTCTACACTTCCTGCAACCATAAAGTTAAGCCCGTTAACAGACCCTTTTTGGTTAGTCGCAACTAAAACTACTGTATCGCCTGTTTTAACCTGCATACCTTTTGCCAATAACTCTGGCACTAAGATAGTTCCCTCTTTAAGTGAGTCTATTGTGGCACCTTGTATTCGTGATTCAAACAGTGGAAGAGTTTTAGACTCTTTTTGTGGGTCAATACCGTTTAGTCTAATACTTGTTGATTCTATATAGTTGGAGAACATTGAACCGAGTTTAAGGCGCATTGCATAACTCTCAATAAAAGGGCTCTCATCTAAAATCTCTGTTATTTTAGCTATCTGCTTCTCATTAAGGTTTTTGTTAAGCGGCAAGTTGTCAACAGAGGCTACATACCCTTTTTTGTGAATTTGTAAATGTCCTAACATTGAGTCAGTAACCTGACCAACCATATATGCTTTAAAGCTGCCAGAGAGTGCTGAGTAGATTAAAACAAACATTACACCTATAGTAATTAAACTAGCTGTTAAGATAGTTCTTCTACCGCTTCTAAGTAGGTTTCTAAAAGAAATTTTTATGATATTTTTCATTATGCAACCCTTCTGTCATCTGTAACTACACCATCAACAAGCGTAATGATTCTATCTACTGCTGTAACAATCTTTTCATCATGGGTAGCGAAAATAAACGTAGTGTTAAACTCTTTTTGAATATTGCGCATAAGAGTAATAATCTGATTTGATGTATGAGTATCTAGGTTTGCAGTAGGCTCATCAGCAAAGACAATCTTAGGTTTTGTAACTAAAGCTCTCGCAATGGCTACACGCTGTCTTTGTCCACCTGAGAGTTGATCTGGAAATTTATCTTTTTGGTCTAACATATCAACATCTTTAAGCAGTGTCATAATTCTATCATGACGCTCTTTTTCTGGTAGATTTTGAATCATAATTAAGGGATATTCAATGTTCTCATAAACTGAAAGTACAGGGATGAGGTTAAAACTTTGAAAGATAAAACCTATATTTTCACCTCTGAACTTTGCTAATGCTGTTGTGTCTAGCTGAGTTACGTCTGTCTCATCTATAAATATTTTTCCATCAGTCGGCTTATCTAAGCAGCCAAGCAGATTTAATACGGTACTTTTTCCGCTGCCGCTTGGCCCAACAATTGCAACAAACTCACCGTAGTTTATTTGAAGGTTAAGGTCTTTTAAAACTGTTAAATCAACCTCTCCCATTTTATATACTTTACTGACATTTTGATTGGATATCATATTAAGCTCCTTCTATTTTTTGTATTTTACCTAATAATAAATAACAATAAGGAATATTAGTAATATTTATAAGATATATATTAAATAGTTATAAAATAAGTTTATAGAAAATAATGATAGAATACGAAAAAATTTAAGGTATTTAAATGTTAATGATGATTGTTGGTATATATACTGTTTTTGTGCTTATTACTATTTATACAAGTGTTATGCAGATTGGCTATGTGAACAAAGCAAAAAGGGGCAAAGCCGTACTTTTATCAGATGCGGACTTTGTTAAAGCAGGGGACTATAGTGTTGCAAAAGAGAAGATGTCTATAGCAACTGCTTTTATAGATTATTTACTATTTATAATGTGGATAGGATTTGGTATTAAAGCTTTAGAGAGTACTCTATTGTTTGAAAATGAAGCTGTAATGAATGTTGCTGTTGTTATGGGATTTTTGATTATAGGTTCTCTTATTTCTTTGCCATTTTCATATTATGAGAAATTTATTTTAGACGAAAAATTTGGTTTTAATAAATCAAGTATGGCTCAGTGGATAAAAGATACTGCTATCTCATTTGCAATGACGCTTATATTTGGTTCTTTGGTTGTTTGGGGCGTTTACCTAATAATATCTAACTTTACTCTCTGGTGGCTTTGGAGTTTTCTTTTTATCTTTAGTGTTGTTATACTCATAAATATGCTTTATCCAGCATTTAGAGCGATGTTTTTTGACAAACTAACTCCTCTTAAAGATGAAAAACTTGATTCTGAGATAAAATCTCTAATGGATAAAACAGGCTTTGTAAGCTCTGGTGTATTTGTAAGCGATGCAAGCAAGAGAGATGCAAGACTAAACGCTTACTTTGGCGGATTTGGCAAAGCAAAAAGAGTTGTACTTTTTGATACTTTAATTGAAAAGCTTAGCACAAGAGAGTTACTTGCAGTTTTAGGACATGAACTAGGACATTTTGCACATGGAGATATATATAAAAACATAGGTTTAGTCGGAGCTATGCTTTTTGCAATGTTTGGAATCTTTGGAAATCTTCCTGAGTCACTTTACTTAGAGTTAGGACTATCTCAAGCACCTTATGTACTAATTATTTTACTGCTTCTTTTTATGCCGGTTTTAGGTTTTTTAATGATGCCGATTATGGGAATAGTTAGTCGTCATAATGAGTACGAAGCAGATAAAATGGGTAGCGAATTAGCAGGAATCGGCGGTGAGATTGAACTTGCAAATGCACTTAAAAAACTTGTGACTGAAAATAAAAGTTTTCCACTATCACATCCTCTTTATATCTTTTTTCACTACACTCACCCACCTGTTTTAGAGCGTTTAAAGGCATTGGGTGTTGATGTAGCAGAGTTAGATAAAAGTGCTTTAGAGGGTACATGTCAAGCAAATATTTAGTAAAAGATATTTTAAAAGAGATAACTACAACGCTCAACCCTATAATAGAGAGAGCATCAAGAGAGGCACAACTTCTTCTTATGGCTCATCTTCGTGTTGATGAGCTTTGGCTTTTAACAAACCAAACCTCACATGTAGATAATAGTGAGAATCTTTTTGAGTGGGTTAAAAGAAGAGGTAAAAATGAGCCTTTGGAGTACATAACTAACAGTGTGAGTTTTTACAGTGAAGAGTTTTATATAGCAAAAGGAGCTCTGATTCCTCGCCCTGAAACAGAACTTTTAATAGATGAAGTTATAAAAAATGTTTCAGATAAAAATGCAAAAATAACATTTGCCGAAGTTGGTGTGGGAAGTGGTATTATCTCTATAATGCTTGCAAAAATATTTCCAAATTCAAATATTATAGCTGTTGATATCTCACAAGAAGCACTTGATATTGCAGAGATAAATATAAAAAAGTTTGAACTTCAAGATAGAATTGAATTGAGGTTAGGTTCACTGCTTGAGCCTATAACTGAACATATAGATTATTTAGTCTCTAATCCACCGTATATTGCCGATAATGAACCTCTTGAGTATAATCTCTCTTATGAACCTCAAAATGCTCTCTTTGGCGGCACAGTTGGTGATGAGATAGTTAAAGAACTTCTTGATGAAGCCTTAAATAGAAACATTAACTTATTTAGTTGTGAATTTGGTTATGACCAAAAGGATAAGATACAATCTTATTTGAAAAATAAAAAATTTGATAGTTTAGTATTTTATAAAGACTTAGCCAGTTTTGATAGAGGCTTTACAATAAGGTTATACTAGTGAGTAAAAGAATTTATTTTGATTTTAGTTATTTGATTATATTAGCAGCAACATTTGGAGCTATTATGGTTTTGGGCCCAATAGTAGCACCTGTTGTTTTTAACTCTAGTGATGTATTGATTGGAGTAACGCTTGATAAGTACAATGCCGGAATAATTATGGGTGAAATTTTCCACCGTTTTTCGTACTGGGTGTATGCTTTGGCTTTTTATGTTTTCATATATGAGGCGCTGCTATACAAAAGTGGTAAGCGTGATACGATAGCTTTTATCAGTGCAGTTACAGTTGTTTTTTCTGCACTTATGTTTAGTGCTGTATATGCCCCTAAAATACTTGCAATGCAAGCCTTGGGAATAGAAGCAACTCAAAGTGACACCTTTGCTAATATCCATTTTGCAAGTGAACTTGATTTTAAAATTTTGGCGGTTTCACTTATTCTATTATTCATCAGAAGATTGATGCTTTTAAGAGTGTCATAAACTTTTTTTAACGTAGAATTAACACTCTTTAGCTATATTTATACAATTATAAATATAGGAAACATTTTCTATGAAAAAAACTACAATTTTTCTTTACACACTCTTACTTATTTTTACATACTCTTCGCTATGTGCCTTTTCAAAGGAGGCAAATTCAGAACCTGTCTTAGTCCAGAGCGGTAAGCAAAAACATTGGTGCAGTGTCTGTGGAATGAATATAAAAATGAACTATAAAACTTCTCATACTTCTAAACTGCCTAGTGGCAAAAACAGACAATATTGCTCTATTAGATGTTTAACAGTGGATATGCATGAGCATAACCTAAATGCTGATGATGTGAAAGTGGTAGATGTATTAAGTGAAGAGCTTATAGATGCAAAAGCAGCTTTTTACGTAGTTGGCTCAGATATTAAAGGGACGATGACGAAGGTTAGCAAGCTAGCTTTTGAAAATGCCGAATCAGCAGAAGATTTTAGTATTGAAAACGGCGGAGATGTTGTTAGTTTTGATAAAGCTCTTGAGATTGCAAAAAAATCTTTAGAGTCTGATATCCAAATGATAAATAAAAAGAAAATAAAAAAAATATACCCAATGGGGAAGAAAATATTTGAAAATACATGTAAAAAAGATATTGAGCCAAAAAACTATTTACAAATCAATGAGTTGAAGTCAGCTATTAAAAATGAGAACTTATGTAAAGAAAAAAATGGTGAAGAGCTAGATGAAAAAGAGCTTCAGGCAGTTTCAGTTTATCTGTGGGAAGTAAAAAAGTTTGATGATTTAGAAAAAATTGCTAATACAATAAAAGTAACAAAAGATGAGAAATGTCCAATTTGTGGCATGTTTGTATATAAATATCCAAAATGGGCTGCTCAAATTTTTTATGGCGATTCTCATCTTTCATTTGACGGGATAAAAGACATGATGAAGTATTATTTTAAACATAAAGATAGTGTTTCAAAAATCTTAGTTACAGATTATTACTCTCAAAAAGCTATAGACGGAGCGGAAGCATACTATGTTATAGGGAGTGATGTTTATGGACCTATGGGAGATGAAATAATTCCATTTAAAAATGAGAGTGAAGCAAAAACTTTTAACATTGATCATAAGGGGTTTAAGGTTTTAAATTTTATTGATATAAATAAAGAAGAAGTAGATAAGCTTGATTAATAAAAAAAGCAGAGTTCTCTTTTATATTTTTTTGTTTCTTATTGGAGCTGTGATTACAGAGATTATCTATCTTGGCACTAAAGGCAGTAGTGAAACTATAGACTCTAAAGTGGCATTTGTGAAGCTGGCAGGGCTACCGGATTTAGCTATCTCAACTGAAGCGAGTTATGTTAGACACAGAAGCATGAGCGATATGTTTTCTATATTTAAAGATGATGTGAGCTTGAGAGAGTATTTTGTATCAACTTTTACCTACTCGCACTCTCACATTATTAATAAAAAGAGTTTAAATGAGAAGTAAAATAAATATTTATCTAATAGAGTATGCAATAAACTCTCTACTGAGACAAAAATATAAAAGCTTTTTTATAACTGCTGTCTTAACTACTCTTATATTTATACTAACCTCAGTCTTTTTTATAACCAATTCAATAAAATATGAACTCCAAAGCACTGTAGATTCTCTGCCGGAGATAGTAGTACAAAAGATAAAAGCTGGTCGTCACAGTGATATAGATGTTAGTGTAGCCGATGATATACTAGAAATTGCGGGGGTTACCTCTACTGTTTCGAGAGTTTGGGGATATTACTATTTTGAAAATATTGGTGTTAATTTTAGTATTGTCGGTATAGAGAAGTATGAACAACAATATAAAAACTCCTTTGAAAATATTGCTAAAACATTTGACTTTAGCGTTAACTCGATGATTGTCGGAGAGGGTGTTAAAAATAGTATGAACAAGAGCTACTACAACGAGTATTTTAACTTTATAAAACCAGATGGTAAACTCAAAAAAATCATGATTAGTGGAGTTTTTAAACCAGAGACTGAGCTAGAATCAAATGATATTATAGTTATGAGCAAAGATAATGTCAGAGAAATTTTTGATATAGAAGACTCAAAAGCCACAGATATTGTTGTTAATGTTTCAAATGTAGATGAAATCCAAACCGTTGCTTCAAAAATCAAGCTTATGTTTCCAGATAGCAGAGTGATAACAAAAGATGATTTGAAAATTAGTTATCAAAATATTTTTGATTACAAAAGTGGAGTTTTTTTAGCACTTTTTACAATCGCACTATTTACATTTTTTATAATTATTTACGATAAAGCAAGCGGACTAAGTAGCGAAGAAAAAAGAGAGATAGGGATACTTAAGGCAATTGGCTGGAGAGTTGATGATGTTTTAAAGGAGAAGTTTTATGAGGGTTTTATTATTTCGTTTTTTTCATATCTGCTTGGTGTCTTACTCTCTTTAGCCTTTGTATACATCCTTAAAGCACCATTTTTGCAAAATATTTTTACAGGGTATTCAGAGTTGAAAACATCTTTTGAGTTACCTTTTGTTTTTGACATTCAAACACTGTCCCTTATCTTCTTTTTAAGTGTGCCAATTTATATAGCCGCTATTATTATCCCATCTTGGAGAAGTGCTACACTAGACAGCGACGAGGTTATAAGATGATTGAGTTGAAAAATATAACTAAAAAATATGAAATAAATAAAAACAATATTATAACGGCAATAGATAATATAAACTTATCTATTAAAGAAGGTGAATTGGTCGTTTTAAGAGGTCCAAGCGGAAGTGGAAAAAGTACTATTTTATCACTTATTGCAGCTCTTAGTAAGCCTACTAGCGGAGAAGTTATTGTTGATAAAAAAAGAATCTCTAAACTATCAGATGATTTTGCATCAGATTTCAGGCGTGACAACATAGGTTTTATTTTTCAAAAGTATAATCTTCTTGCAAATCTTAGTGTTAAAGAAAATATTATTCTTCCTCTTATCCCGATGAATCTACATGTAGATGTTATTGAGCAAAAACTATCAAGAGTTTTAGACATGTTTCATATAGAGCATAAAAAAGATATTCTAGTTAAAAATTTGTCCGGCGGGGAACAGCAAAGGGTAGCCATAGCTCGCGCATATATCAATGAACCTAAAATAATTTTAGCTGATGAGCCAACTGCAAACTTGGACAAGAATCTTTCACTTGCATTTATAGCGATATTAAAAGAGCTAAAAGCTCAAGGGAGAACAGTTGTTATAGCTACACATGACCCTGTCTTTTTTACCCTTGATATAGTCGATAGAGAGATAGAAATAAACCAAGGCGTAATTAGCTAATGTTACTCTCTCCACAGGTCTTGACTATACTTATCCTAAATTTTATATTTGCCATTTTTGCAATAGTTGCATTTGCTCTTAGCGCGAATATATTTTTGAAATTTGATATTAACTCTACATCTAAAATTCAATATGATTTAGAGAAGCAAAGTGTTTTAGCTGCTACAATCATTAAGTTTATCTTTGCTATAAAAATTCCACTTTTTTTATTTTTTATTTTTACTATTGATAAAATATCAAATGTATTGACAGGCGCTATGTGCGGGGCAGGAGTCATTGATGCTACTGAATATGGAGCTTATCTAATAGCGCTAAAAATCATAAATCTTTATTTATTTGCTTATTGGCTGAAACTACATGCAGAAGATGTAAAGTATGAGAATCAACCATATACTAAGATAAAGTTTGGAGTATTTATTGCTCTGTTTTTCTTTTTGATGGTTGAGATAATATTGGATGCAGTTATGTTTAACGCAATAGATATAGATAAGATGGTGAGCTGTTGCGGAAGTTTATATTCTAGTTCTTCTTCCTCTGCAATTGGCGCTGTTTTTACATTAGATACAACTACTGTTTTAACTATATTTTATTGTAATTTTTTATTTATAGCACTGTTTTATTTTTTAAAAAAACGACATTTGTTTGCATTGGCAAATATACTTTTTATTGTAGTTGCTTTGATTAGTCTAATCTCTTTTTTTGGTACATATATCTATGCGCTCCCATCACATCATTGCCCATTTTGTTTTTTAAAGCATGACTACTACTATGTTGGGTATATTATATATTTTTTACAATTTATAGGAACATTTTATGGGATAGCAGTTGGTTTTATAAAAGAGTCACAAAAGTCTTATAACATATCAATTTTATTTAATGCTCTTTATGTAGTTTTACTTAGCTTGTATGTAGCAATATATTACATAAAAAAAGGTGTTATGCTCTAAATTGTAAAACAACTCTCATGGTTGACTTGAAAGTTAAACAGTTCTTTTTTTGTTCTTGAACTTTTATATAAATACTGGAGTGATATATTTGCTTCCAATAATTGTTTTGAACTAATACAAGTGCCCCTTATAATAGCTTCTTTCATAGTAGCTCTATCTTCTAGTTTTACGGCTTCATCTGTTTGTGAATTTGTATCTATTTCATAAATATATACAAGTTTGGAATTACCTGTTTTTATATTTACAAGTTTAGTATATCTATCAATTTGTTTAGGAAGTGTTTGTGAGTTGGCTGGCTCATCGACATCAATGATAAATTTGTTTTGTATAGTGGTATAATCTACAAGTTCTTTATTCTGCATCTTCATATCAGTTGCAAAAGTAACTATAGTAAGAAACAATATTATCAAAAGTTGCTTTATCATTGTATATCCTTTGTGATTTTAGTCTTGTTGTCTTCTCATAAAAGATGGAAAATCTAATTCATCACTATTAAAATCACCACCAACAACTATTCTAGGGCGAGCTTTAATTACCGGAGAAGGAGTTTCACTAACAAAATTTTCATTGTTTGTTAAGTCTTTTTCAAAACCAGTTGCTACTATTGTTATTTTCATATAGTTCTCAGGCAATGTTTCATCAGTTGAAGTACCAAATATAACTTCAGCATCATCATGTGCGCTCTCTTGAACTACAATCATAGCATCAGATATTTCCATCATAGGAAAGTTTGGATGCATGTTAAAGTGAACTAATACACCCATAGCACCGTTTATTGACATATTGTCAAGAAGAGGAGACTCAATAGCTGCTTTAATAGCTTCATAAGCAGCATTTTCACCCTCATGCTCTCCAACACCCATTAGTGCCATTCCTTTGTGTCCCATAACAGTTTTTAGGTCTGCAAAGTCAAGGTTGATGTCATTTTCACTATTGGAGAGAATAATTCCAGATGTTCCGCTAACAGCTTGAGCCAAAACACTATCAACAATTTTAAAACTATCTTTTAATCCCAGTTTTCTATCAATAATAGATAGTAGTTTGTCATTTGGTATAACAACTATAGAATCACTCTCTTTTTTAAGCTCATTTAGTCCAGCTTCTGCAAGTTTTAATCTTTTTGGGCCTTCAAATGTAAAAGGTTTTGTTACAACAGAGATAGTTAACGCACCAACTTCTTTAGCAATTTTTGCAACTATTGGGGCAGCACCAGTTCCTGTTCCGCCACCAAGACCTGCAGAAATAAATACAATGTCAGCGCCACTAAGAGCATTCTTGATTTCATCATAATTTTCAACAGCAGAGTCTTCACCAACAGCAGGTTTCATCCCAGCGCCAAGACCCTTTGTCAGTTTAACGCCTATTTGTATTTTTGAAGTAGCTTCTGATTTACTTAGTGCTTGAGCATCTGTATTTATAAGCATCATCTCTATGCCTTTAACACCCTCTTTAAGCATGTGACCAATCATATTTCCACCGCCTCCGCCAACTCCGACTGCGATTATTCTTGCACCACTTGTACTACTTGTTTCTTCAATTAAAAATGCTTCCATAATCTCTCCTTAAAATAACTGGGTTGCCCAGTTCCAAAATTTACTAAATGTTCCTGCTTCGTCACTCTTTTTTTCTTTATTAGAAGAGATGGAAATCATCCTATCTCTTTTTGTTTCATCCGGTGATGGAGGAGTTGGAATATCTGAATCATCACTAAAATCTACACTACTATTTTGTATATGTTCCTCGTTTGAATGTCGAACTCTTTTGTTTACATCTATCTCATATTGTGTATATGATGATGCAGCGTACATAACTAGTCCAATTGCACTTGAGTATTCCGCTGAGCGAAGATTATTAAAAAGACCATCCATCTCCTTAGGCTTTGCAATACGAACGGGGATAGAGCCAAAAGTTGCTACTGCTAAATCTCTTATACCTTCCATTTGGGAAAAGCCACCAGTTAAAACTACACCGGCACCTATCTGATCTTTTAGACCACTGTTCTCTATGAACTGTGCTAAAATCATTAAGGTTTCTTCAACTCTTGCATATATAACATTATGCACAACTTCTAAAGAGACTTCATGAGTAGTTGTTTCATCCCCAATGATAGGTAGCTCAATTAGATCATTGCTTGGAGTAAGTAATGAACCATAATTTAGCTTTACGCTGTCAGCAACATTAAGCGGTGTGTGTAGTGCCATAGATAAATCGCTCGTAACGTGGTTAGATGCAACGCCAAGGAAGTCATTGTATCTAATTGAGTTACCTGAATGGATAATAATATTACTTGTATTTCCACCCATATCTATGAGAGCAACGCCTAATGCTTTTTCATCTTCGTTTAGTGTAGCAATAGATGAGGCATAGCTATTTAAAACAATGTTTTCTACTTCAATCCCAGCTCCGCGTACAGCTTTTTTTAAATTGTTAAGATTAGATTTTTGAGTAGTGATTATATGTGTATCTACTTCAAGTCTTGAAGCATTCATCCCAAGTGGATCTTCTATAAAGTCTTGGTCATCTACTTTGAAATTGAAAGGTAGTGCATGAAGTACTTCAAACTCATTTGGTATGTTAGCGTTATACAGAGAAGTTTGCATTACTTTTTCTATCTCTTTAAAGCTTATTTCTTTGTTTTGGATATTTACTATTCCGTTTGAGTTTAAACTTTTTGTGTAAGCACCAGAAATTGAGACAATAGCAGTTTTAACATCACTTCCCGAGACTCTTTTAGCATCGCTAACTGCAGTTCTTATTGATTTTGATGCTAACTCTATATTGGTAATGCTTCCCTTTTTAAGACCTTGAGCCTTAGAGATTCCAGCACCAGTGATGGCAATTGAATTATCATCACCTATCTCGGCTATAATTGCACATATTTTTGTTGAGCCAATATCAATGGCTAAAACAGTTCTACTCAACTTAGAGTCCTTGGATGAAAATCTCTGTCTTGTACTTGTTTTGTAACTTTTTAATCAAGCCTTCATTAAACATAGCACTTTTTAATCTAACAATAGGATTTTCTTTATTAGTGTTAGTTTTATCAAGCAGTTTTTGTTCCAAGATGTTATAGATAACAATATTTCCATTTTCTAATGCAATAAATCCTCTCTTCTCTTGGGAAATAAATAGTTTACTTAAAAATTCATTTGCATCTTTTAGCTCTAAGTTTGTTAGTTTGTCTGCATCTGTAGCTGTTATAAAACTTGTTTTATAGCCACTAAATGTATCAACTGAGTTTTTTGCTAATTCTAATAATTTAGATCGTTTTTGCTCCTCTACATAAAGCGGCAAAACATCAGCTTTAGCTTCAGCATAGCTTTTAACTTCTGCCGGATTAGTTTTAACCAATTCAAAAGTATAATAATCTTCCCCAACTAAAATAGGTTTTAAGAATGGTGATGTCGTAGTTAATTTTGATATATTTGTTATAACATCACTGTTAAATGGATTATTTGACACAGAGATAGTTGAGCTTTTAACATCAGCATTTTCCAAGGTTCCTTTTTTATATGCTACATATGCTCTTAGAGCCTCTTTCTTTGTCTCTTTAGCATTCAACTCTTCAGTAATTTTATCTTTTGCATTTTCTAATGATAAAATTTTCCCATCAATGTCTTTAAAGTGGGTTTTATTTTCATTGTAGTATTCATTTATTGTATTTGAATCAAACTCTTTTGAAATTTTTGACTGCTTGATAAATTTAATCTCATAGCTAATCTCAGTCATAAAACTGTTTTTTATACCTTCCCAGAAAGACTTCAATAGCTCATCTGAAGTTTCAATATTTATGTCTTTTACACTTAAAAGTTTATAGTTGATTTTATCAGCTATATTTTCAATTGTGTTAATTATTTTCAGTTCACTATCTCTAGCATCAGTAGAAATTAAATTATAAGCTTTTTCAATTAATAACTCTTTTTTTACATCAGTTTCATAATCTTTAAGAGTTAAATTGTTTCTAGATAGTGCTTGTTTATACACCTCTTTGTCAAAAACACCATCTTTAAAGAAGTACTCTTGTGTTTTAATTCTCTCAAGTAGCTCATTATCACTAATCTCAAGATTATAAGACTTTGCAAGGTTTAATATAAGAGCTTGTTGAGTGAGTTGTCTCAGTGCTTGAGATTTGAGTCCAAAACTTTTAGCCTTTTCTTCATCAAAGTTCCCTTGAAACATTTGGCTATATTGATTGTATAGGTTTGAGTAGCTTTTTTGTAGCTCACCCATAGTTATCTCTACGTTTCCAACTTTGGCAACTGCGCCAGCCTTGTCACCATAGCTATATTGTCCCCAGCCAACAAAACCTGCTCCGACAAAAGCTATTGTAGAAATCCAAATTGTAATTATGAGCCATTTTTTATGTCTCTGCATCCATGTAATCATTAAGCAAAACCTTAAGTGTGATATTTTTGTTATTTTAGGTAAATTCGCATTAAAACTTAATAAAGAAGTTAAATCTTTTTAATAACAATAGCAGATATTTTTTTATTAAGTGAACTGTAAAATAAAAAGGGATAAAATCTATAAAAATAAGCTTAAAGGCATAGAAAATGAGTACTGTAGAGAAGTATAAAAATATTGAGAATGAATTACCAAAATTACCAAAGGTTTTATTAAACACTATCCAGTCAGGGGTCTTGGAGATTAAAAGTGTGGATAAGAGTTGCGAAAAATATCTGGATGGATGTTCTAAAATTCCAGAACTGACAAATGCACATTATGTCGTTTATTCTACGTACATAAAAAAAAGTGACCACCAATACGAACAATTTATATTTTTAGACAAAGAAGGTGCAGAAGTTTGTCATGTAAGCGGAAAGCAAATGGAACTATACGGAATTTTGTTGTGTCCCAATTTACCATTTAGTGATGAGTACCAAGCTTCACTTAATGAACATCAATAGTTTAACAAACGTTAATATAATATGAATAATTTAGAGTTAAAAAATAGAGATTTGGATGTTTTATGGCATCCGTGTACACAGATGAAAGATCATGAAACCCTTCCTTTAATACCAATTAAAAAAGCACATGGAGTTTATTTAGAAGATTTTGAGGGTAATAAATTTATTGATGCTATCAGCAGTTGGTGGGTTAATATATTTGGGCATACAAACAGCTATATAAATGAAAAAATAAAAAATCAGTTGGATACTCTAGAACATGTTATATTAGCAGGTTTTACACATGAGCAGGTAGTGAGATTATCTGAGAGGTTAGTAAAACTAACGCCGGATGGTTTGGACAAATGTTTTTATTCAGACAATGGTTCAAGTGCTGTAGAAGTAGCGTTAAAGATGAGTTTTCACGCTCATAAAAATGATGGTAAAGATGGCAAAGATATTTTTGTTTCACTAACAAACTCTTACCATGGTGAGACTATAGGAGCTTTAAGCGTCGGTGACGTAGAACTTTATAAAGAGACCTATGAGCCTCTGTTACTTAAAACAATACAAACTCCGGTACCTAAAGACATGAGCATAGAATCGGCAAGAGAAGCAGCCAAAGAGTTTGAAAAACTTTGTAAACAAAGGTCAAGTGAGATAAGTGCAATAATATTAGAGCCATTAGTTCAAGGTGCTGGGTATATGCACATGTATCATCCGGAATTTTTAGTTCTTGTTAGAGATATATGTGACAGATATGATGTTCACCTTATTGCCGATGAAGTTATGGTTGGTTTTGGAAGGACAGGGGAGTTGTTCGCATGTGAAAAAGCTAAAATAACACCTGACTTTATAGTTCTATCAAAAGGACTCACCGGTGGCTATCTGCCACTATCAGTTGTCCTTACTTCCAATGAAATATATGCAAAGTTTTATTGTGATTATAGTGAACATAAAGCATTCTTACACTCTCACAGCTACACAGGAAATGCTCTTGCTTGCGCAGCTGCAAATGCAACTCTTGACATATTTGAAAATGATGATGTTATAGAAAAAAACAGAGTAATATCAAAATATATGGGTGAAAAGCTTGAGAATTTTAAAAAGCTAAAAAATGTGGCATCAGTTAGACAAACTGGGATGATTTGCGTAGTAGAGTTAAAAGGGTATAGCTCGGCAGAGAGGATAGGATTAAAAGTTTATAATTATGGATTGGAAAATGGTGTTTTATTGCGACCACTTGGACATATAGTCTATTTTATGCCACCATATATCATAACAAATCAAGAGATTGACAAGATGATGGATACAGCCTATGAAGCTATATCGCTTCTCCCTTAGTCAACAGTAGAGTCTTTGACAGAGCCATCAAGAAGCAATAATCTACAACTCTTTTCTAGAATGGCGATTTTTTTAGCCATTTCATGTAAGTCTCTGTTAAATGTATAAACACCATACCCTCTAATAACCATAATATCCGTTTTTTGACTCTGAAAATAGTAGGCAATTTCACTCTGAGCTCTATCATACCAGTCGTCAAACTGTTTTGGGTCTACTATTAGTAGAGAACCTATCTCTTTGTATCCAAAGTAATCTTTTGGAATTATCATATTATGATTTAGGGAATAGGCAGTTGTAAAAGGCGGCATAGTAAAACATATAAATTTAGCATCAGAAATTTGGGAGTAAATGCTGTGATGGATGTTAGCATCAATACTCGCCTGGTTCCATCTATAGTCTTTTTTAAAATACAACTCAATAAGATTTTCGTCGATAGAATCAAAAACAGCCTCTTTAGTGTTAATAAGGAAACGGTTTGATTCAGTTTTGGCAGATAATGAACCATGGTAAATTCCGAAGAAATCTTTTCTAAACATTGAAAGGGCTAGTAAGGATAGCTTTTTTTTAAGATTTTCTCTATTCATGTTTAGCCTTTAATATATTTAGTTTATTTAAACCAGCTTTTCATTTTTTCTATAGCTGAGTCTAGTACGCCTTCGTGTGGTTTTGATTCAATTCCAAAAGATTCTTGAAGCTTTTGTAACAACTCTTTTTGTTCATCATTAAGTTTTGTCGGGTATGTTATGTTCACCTGAGCAATCAAGTTTCCTTTTCCATGTCCGTGAACATCTTCTATACCTTCACCTCTAAATGTAAAGTGTTGTTTGTCTTTTGTTCCAACATCAAGTTTTAACTCTAGCTCACCCGTAAGTGAAGGTATTGTTAAACTCTCGCCAGAAACAGCTTGGGTAAAAAAGACTGGAATAGCGATATAAACATCATTACCTTCTCTTTGAAAGTGCTTATCAGGTTTTACGCTAAAAGTAACATACAAGTCGCCTCTTGTGCCACGTTTGCCTATGTTGCCTTTTCCAGATACTCTTAGGCGATTTCCATCATCAATACCTTTTGGAATTTTAACAGTAACATTACCGCGCTCTTCCTTGTATCCGTCCCCATCACAACTTTTACATGTATCAGCCGGAGCACTCCCGACACCTTGACATGCTGGACAAGTTTGAGAGAAAGTCATAAAGCCCTGTTTTATAAAAACTTGACCTTGACCTTTACACTGCTTACATGTAGATAGTTTTCCATCTTTAGCACCAGTACCTTTACAAGGCTTACAAGCATTTTTATATGTAAACTCTATATCTTTTTCACAACCAAAAATAGCTTCATTGAAACTAAGATACATGTCAACATTCATGTCAAGATTGTATTTTTCCACATCCGCAGGATTTTGACGACGACGACTCTGCCCACCACCAAAACCATTAAACATCTCTTCAAACATTGAACCTAAGTCATCAAAGCCACCAGAAGAACGACTTCCACCGCCCATCCCTTGTAGACCCTCTTTTCCATAGCGGTCATAGACACCACGCTGTTTATCATCACTTAGGCACTGATAAGCTTCGTTGCATAATTTAAATTTATGCTCAGCCTCTTTATCG
Organism: Candidatus Sulfurimonas baltica; assembly: GCF_015265455.1. Lineage (NCBI taxonomy): Bacteria > Pseudomonadati > Campylobacterota > Epsilonproteobacteria > Campylobacterales > Sulfurimonadaceae > Sulfurimonas > Candidatus Sulfurimonas baltica. Next base: position 825,356 of record NZ_CP054492.1, read on the forward strand.
CCAGGATTTTTATCTGGATGGTAAATCTTAGCCATTGCTCTATAGGCTTTTTTTATTGTTGCTTTGTCTGCATTTTGTGAGACTTCTAATATTTCGTAATAGCTTAAATCTTGCATATTATTATTATATATCCTACATCTTAATTTTCGCAATTATATCGTTTTTAATTTAATATCTGTATAATTCCACCTATGAAATATAATATACTCTTTTTAATAATTCTGATATTTTTTATCGGTTGTACAAAATCTCCGGATGCACTGTTAAAAAGTGTACCCAAAACATATCTCGTAAAAGGTAGCTTTGATGAGTTACCAGAGTATAAAAAAGAGAATTATCTTGTCGCTTTAGACTCTTTTATAAATAGCTGCAAGAGTGAAAAAACAAAAAAAATCTACAAAGATTTATGCCTGCGTGCAGAGCAAGCCTCAGACCCTGAAATATTTTTAACAAATGAGTTCACCCCATATGAAATTACTATGCACAATAGTAAAAATAATACTTTGCTGACAGGCTACTATGAGGCGCATTTAAATGGTTCACTGGTGAAAAAAGAGCCATATGTTTACCCGATATATGAGACCCCTAATGATTTAGTTGTTATTGATTTAGGTGCTCAGTACGGAGAACTTAAAAACTATAGACTTAGAGGCAGGCTGACTGGAAATAGAGTAGTTCCATATTATGATAGAGAAGAGCTACATGTAAAAACTTTAGATGCTAATATTATTTGCTATACAGACTCTAAAGTAGACCTCTTTTTTTTAGAAGTTCAAGGTTCAGGTCGTGTTACATTTGAAAATGGAGAGACTATTTTTATTGGCTACGATAATCAAAACGGACATAAATACAGCTCTATTGGAAAATACTTAGTCCAAATTGGTGAAATATCACAAGAGAAGATATCTTTGCAGTCAATAAAAGAGTGGTTTGAGAAAAATCCATCTAGAGTTGATGAAGTGCTTAATCATAACAAGTCGATGGTTTTTTTTAGACAAAGCAGACAAGAAGCGACCGGGTCCTTAGGATTAGTTCTTACTCCTGAGCGTTCTGTAGCAGTTGACCCAAGCTTTATTCCACTTGGAAGCATGCTATATCTTAGTGCAGAGATCAATAAGAAAAGTGTTAACAGAGTTGTTATGGCACAAGATACTGGTGGAGCGATTAAAGGGAGTGTGAGGGCAGATATGTTTTTAGGTTTTGGTGATGAGGCGCAAGAGATAGCAGGTGAGTTGAAATCACCTTTAAAATTATGGATACTGCTCCCAAAGAACGAGATTAATTAATGAGAGGTTCGTTAAATAAATTTAATAAACTCGTAGAAGCTTTACAGGAACTTCCAACAATAGGAAAAAAATCAGCTACAAGACTTGCTTATCATATGTTAATTAAAGATAGTTTTGTTGGGATGAAGATTTCACATGCAATTGAAGAGGGACTTGGTTGTTTGAAAAAGTGCAGTTCTTGCGGTGGTATGAGCGAAGATGACTTATGTTTTATTTGTTGCGATGAGAGAAGAGATAACTCTTTGCTTTGTATAGTTGAAAATGCAAAGGATATACTTCTCTTGGAGGAGAATGCCCTCTTTGACGGTAGATATTTTGTGCTTGAGTCTTTGGATGAACTTGATATGTCAAGTTTGGTTAAAATGGTAAGCAGTGGCATAAAAGAGGTAGTGTTTGCACTTACACCTTCTATCGCCAATGATGCCGTTATGTTGTATATTGAAGATAAGTTGAGTTCTTTTGATATCAACTATTCAAAAATTGCGCAGGGTGTTCCAACGGGAGTCAGTCTGGAAAATATAGATTTACTCTCTTTGACGAGAGCATTGGAAGATAGGGTGAGGGTATAGATTGAAGTCCATATATTTAGTTTTTTTAATACTAATAACATTTAATTTTAGCGGATGTAGTTTAAAAGATATAAAACAGCCAAATGAGATAGTCCACTCTCAAGAAGATTCACTGCTTAGTGAGTTTGAGAATGAACTTAAAGTAGAAGAGATTTATGATCCATTTGGTGGATACAACAGAATAATGACAAGCTTCAATGATGGTGTTTATGAATATTTCTTAAAACCTGTTTCTAAAGGTTACAAAGCAGTTGTTCATGAAGAGATTAGAATAAGTGTAGGGAATTTTTTTAACAATATCTATTTTCCACAGCGCTTTGTAAATAATCTGTTACAAGGTAAATTTAAAAACGCTTCTGAAGAGACGGGAAGATTTGTAATAAATACTACAGTTGGTCTCTTAGGTCTGTTTGACCCTGCTAAAAGTTATTTTAATCTTGTAGAGCATAAAGAGGACTTTGGTCAAACATTAGGGTTCTACGGTGTAGGCAGTGGACCACATATAGTATTACCACTTTTAGGACCATCAAATTTAAGAGATGCACTAAGTTTATATCCTGATTCTTTGCTAAGTCCAGTTGATTATGAGGACAGAAGTTATTGGACTTTAACTGATACTTGGTTAGAATACACGGCAGTAAGAACATATGAATATGTAAACGCAAATTCACTTGACATAGAAAGATATGAAGAGATGAAAAAAGATGCTGTAGATTTATATCCATTTTTAAGAGATATATATGAGCAGTACAGAGAGAATCAAATTAAGGAGTAGATTAATGAATGAAATATTTAAAAAAGCACTTTTACTATTGGCTGGATTGGTGTTTGCACAGAGTTTGGTGGCAGATGAGAAAATAGAGCTTAAAGAGCATTTTTTAAACAAGATTGATGAAGTTGTTTTGATAGTCAAGGACGGTAGCTTATCAAAGGATGACAGAAACGGAAATATAATCAAATCATTATCACCTATGTTTGACTTTGAACTAATGGCAAAACTTAGTCTTGGAAACACATGGAAGCAACTAGCAGACAACGATAAAGAAAAGTTTATCAATCTTTATGTAGAGAGAATGAAACAATCATATTCATCTAAAATTGATGCTTATAAAGATGAAAATGTTCAAGTAAAAGAGATACAGCAGTCAAAAAGTAATAGAATAGCTTTGATAACAGACCTTGTAAGTAAAGAGGAGAAACTGGAGATTGTATATAAATTTTATAAACCTAAAGAGAAAAAAAGCGATAAAGATATCTGGCTGATTTATGATGTTGAAATCTTAGGAGTCAGTATTTTAAAAGCAGACATGGCACAATTCAAAGAGTTTTTACAAACGAAAAGTATAGGTGAACTTATGGATGTTTTGGCCAAAAGGTCGTAAACAGCAATGTTAACAAGCTTATATAAAAACTACCTTTTAAAATATCCAAAAGTTATTTTACTCTTTATGGCCGTGTTTGTAGCCATAATGGCACTCTTTGCAATTAAACTAGAGATTGATGCAAGTGCTGAAACATTACTTCTTGAAGGTGATAAGGACCTAAAATACTCAAGAGAAGTTTCAAAACGATTTAAAGCACCAGACTTTTTGGTTGTTACATATAGTGTTGAAGATGACCTGTTAAGTGATGAGAATATCAATAATATTAAATTGTTGAGTTCACAAATAAAAACTCTCAAAATAGTAGAATCTATAAATTCTATAGTAAATGTTCCACTTTTGCAATCTCCAGTTAGACCGGTTAAAGAGTTGATGAAAGATATTCCAACACTTGAATCTCCAAATATGGATAAGGCTTTGGCAAAGCAGGAGTTCTTAAATAGTGCAATATACAAACAAAACTTGGTAAGTGAAGATTTTAAGACTACGGCACTCTCTGTCAACCTAAAAAGAGATGAAAAGTATTTTAATCTAATAGATGACAGAGATAAATTTATAAAACTAAAAAAACAAAAAGTTTTAACAAAAGCCGAAAATGAGAACTTTAAAAATGCTTCGCAGGAACTAAAAAATTATAGAGATATTGTTAGAGAAGAGAACCATCAGTCAATAGTTAAAATCAGAGATATCTTAACCGCATTCGAATCAAAGAATAAAAATGTAAAGCTCCATCTGGGCGGAGTTGATATGATTGCTGATGATATGGTTGAGTTTGTAAAATATGATTTAAAAACATTTGGATTTTTGATAATCGGACTCTTAATAGTTATACTTTATATACTTCTTAAAAAGGTTCAGTGGGTTGTAATAGCACTCTTTATATGTACCGTGTCTCTGATCGTTACTAGTGGTTTTTTAGGTCTTTTTGGCTGGGAAATAACTGTTGTGTCATCAAACTATATCTCTCTTCAGTTGATTATGAACATGTCACTGGTAGTGCATCTAATTGTAAGGTATAAAGAACTCAATTTAGAAAATTCAAATCATACGCAAATGGAGTTAGCTTTAAATACAGTTCTTTCAATGGCAAAACCATCGTTTTTTGTTGTTATTACAACTATAGCTGGGTTTAGCTCTTTGGTGTTTAGCAATATTTTACCTGTTATTAATTTTGGCTGGATGATGAGTGTCGGTATAGTAGTGTCATTATTGATGACATTTATTCTTTTTCCTATTGTATTGATTTTATTTGAGAAGTACAAAATTCAAAAATCTAATCAAGTGGAGATTCCATTTACTAGTAAAATAGCACATGTGGCCTACTATCATAAAAAAACAGTACTTATTATTACGCTTGCTATTGTTGCCTTCTCCGTAACTGGAGCTAGTAAACTTAGGGTTGAGAATAGTTTTATAGACTATTTCAAGAAAGATACGCAGATATATAAAGGTATGGTTGTGATAGACCAAAATCTTGGAGGAACTACTCCACTTGATGTTATATTGACATTTAAAGAGAGTAGTGATGAAGTAAAGTCTGTTAGTATTAATACTAAAGACTCAGACATAGAATTAGATGAGTTTGCGGGCGAGTTTGCAGAGAGTGAAGAGGATAAAGAGCAGTATTGGTTCACTCAATCTAAGATGCAAAAGATAAGAGAGGTTCATAACTATCTTGACGCTCTTGAGCCAATAGGCAAGGTGCTATCGCTCTCTACTATGGGTGAAGTTATAAAAACTTTAAATGATGGTAAGGAAGCAGATGGTGTGACTTTAGCACTTCTTTATAAAGAGTTGCCAGAGAAGTATAAAAAAATTATTTTATCTCCTTATATAGATATAGAAAATAATCAGGTAAGAATAAGTACGAGGATAATTGACTCTATGCCAAATCTGCAAAGAGATGAATTAATCAAAAAAATAGATAAAGATTTAAACACTATGTTAAATCCGAAGTATGAAGAGCATAAAGTATCAAATCTTTTAGTTATGTACAATAATATGCTTCAGTCTCTTTTTGAGTCACAAATAAAGACTATAGGGATAGTTGTAGTAATCCTCTTTTTTATGTTTTTAATGCTGTTTAAAAGTCTGAAAATCGCAACAATAGCCATAATAGCAAACACTATCCCAGTAAGTGTAATATTTGGGTTTATGGGGTGGATGGATATACCTCTGGATATGATGACAATAACTATTGCAGCGATTAGTATAGGTATTGCGGTCGATGATACAATACACTATATTTACAGGTACTCTTTGGAGTATAGAGAAACAAGTAATGCTAAATTATCTATGTTTAACTCACATGCAAGTATAGGAACAGCAATGTTTTATACTACAACCATAATTATGACAGGATTTTCGATTTTGGTATTATCCAATTTTATTCCAACTATCTATTTTGGTTTATTAACTATGCTAGCTATGTTTATGGCAATTGTTGCAGATCTTATGTTGCTGCCTGTATTGCTTTTGCTTTTTGGTATTTAGGTCTAATATATGTTTTAGAGTTTAAAGCTCTTTGACATGTAGGTTTTAATATCTTCAGTTTTTAATTCACTATTTACAAAAAGTTCATTCGCTAAAACACCTTGGCCCAGAAGCATATCTGCACCATCTTTGTATATAATGTTTTTTTCATGTGCTAGTTTTAAAAATGGTGTTAATTTTCCATATATAGCATCTGCAACGAAAGATGTATTATTTAAAACTTTTTCAATTATATCTTTTGGAGCAGGTAGTTCTTCATCTTTTAATCCAGCACTTGTTGTGTTTACAACTAGGTCATAATTTTTGAGTTCAAAATCATCCCAAGTGCTACATGTAGAGACTAAATCCTTAAAATATTCAAGTCTAGAAGCACTTCGATTTAAAACTGTAACATCAATATTGTCTTGTGCAAATCTGCTTGCTAGTGCCTTTGCAGTTCCTCCGGCACCAAGAATTAAAACACTCTTAACGTCACCAAATTCTTTTATAGCAAACATAAAACCGTCTGCATCAGTGTTGTATCCAATCAGCCTACCATTTTCATTTATGATTGTATTAACAACACCTACTGTTTTTGCAAACCCTCTAACCTCGTCACAAGCTTCATATGCTGCCTCTTTATGAGGAACAGTAATATTAGCTCCGCTAAGCTTAAGAGCAATAAAAGTCTCTTTTAGTTTTGAGCCATCCTTAAGATAAACTCTTGTGTAGCAGGCAGGATATTTTAGATTTTTAAACACAGAATTGTGCATAAGTGGAGATCTAGAGTGAGAAACCGGATCGCCAAATATAGCGAATAGCTTCATTAATCTAAATCTTCTAGAGAATGCACAAGAGCACCCAATTTATTTTTTACTTCTAAATACTCTAGTTCATTTTGACTATCAGCAACAACACCGGCACCAGCTTGGAGAACAACCTTATCCTCTCTAACCATTGCTGTTCTAATTGTTATAGCACTGTCCATATTTCCATCAAATCCAAAGTAACCCACACTTCCACTGTAAAAGCCTCTTTTAAGACCTTCATATTGTGCTATAAGCTCCATAGCTCTAATTTTTGGAGCACCAGTCATAGTTCCTGCAGTAAAAGTAGCCATAAACAAATCAAACATATCTTTGTCATCATCTAGCTCTGCTGTTACGTCTGATACAATATGCATTACATGTGAAAAACGCTCTATATGCATCATATCTTCAACTTTTACACTTCCGGTTTTAGCAACTCTACTAACATCATTTCTTCCCAAATCAATCAGCATAAGATGTTCAGATAGCTCTTTTGGATCATGTAGTAGCTCTATCTCAAGTTCTTTGTCTCTCTCTTTTGTATTGCCTCTTTTACGAGTTCCAGCAATAGGGCGAAGTAGAAGTTTGCCATTAGTAAGTCTAACCATAACTTCGGGAGAACTTCCAACAATATTAAAATCTTCATATTCCATCAAAAACATATACGGAGATGGGTTTTTAGTTCTTAAAATTCTATAAAAACTAAATGGATCAACTTTTATATTTCTCGTAAAGCGGTTAGTCATAAGAATCTGAAAAACATCCCCACTTTTTATCATCTCTTTGGAGTCATCAACCATTTTAAAGAAGTGCTCTTTGGAGTGTGCAAAAGTTCCTTTGTCATTTCCAATATTTTTTTTCATATGAATATATTCATATGAGCTTTTAAGCTCATCTTCAATCATATCAAACTTTTCAGCAAACTCTTTTATAGTGCTCACTAGAGTGAGTTGATGGTTTTTATGTGAATAAACTAAAATTATTTTTGGCAAGATAAGATCTAAATCAGGAGTGTTAAGCTCATCTACTAAATTATCCATACTTGAATTAAGTTTTGGTTCAAACACTTTAACCATATCGTAGCCGATATAACCTATGAAACCGTCAACGTAGCCAATTTTTAACTCTGTAGTGGCTTTTTTATATATTGTTGTGTCTATATTTTTATAATAATTTTTTAAAAAAGAAAAAGGTGATTCATCTTTGATTGACGAAGCTCCATTTGCATCTGTATAAATCGTTTGGTTGTTTGTGTATTGAAGTCGCTCTCTCGCACCGATACAGATAAAGCTATAATTTCCATCGCTTTGTCCAGCACTCTCAAAAAGATAAGAAATCTCATCTTTAAACATACTCTTTAGTTTTGCATAAACAGCAATAGGAGCTAACTGGTCTTGAAAAAATTGTTTAGAATATATCATTTATTATATTTTAATTAAAAATGCACCAGCTTCAATAGAACTTCTCACTGTTCTAAGTGCTTCTCTTGCTTCTTTTTCAGACGTAAATGGGCCTACTAAAACTTTATTTAATGTTTTTGAATTTTGAGTTACCTCATGAAACTTATACTTAAACCCTTTGTTTGTTATGGAATCCAAGAATTTTTTATTTGGCTTATATTTCGAAAAAGATCCAACTTGAATATAGTAATTTTGCGAAGATGTGATTTTAACTTCAGGAGCTCTTTTTACTGCTGTTTTTGTTCTCTCTTGTTTCGTAATTTTTGGTTCAGAAACTTCTTTGATTACCTCTTTCTCAATTGTTGAAACATTCTCTTTGTTGCTCTCTTCTTTGAGTTTTTGCGCAATTCTATCAAGGGAATCATTATTTTGATTAGCATCTTGCACAACTTTAACCTCTTCAAAAAGAGGCTCTTCTTCTATAGATTTTGCTTGTTTCTTTTGTGGCTCAGGAGGAAGTACTGCTTGAGGAAGATTGTCTGTACCATTTGATGTTAAAGTATTCATAAGTAAAACTACTATAATTAAAATAACTCCTAAAGTAGCAACTGCTAAAATAACCTTTTTATTGCCTCCGGCACCACCGCCCTTGTTTAAAATAATATCGTTTAATTCATTTTTTTCTTCCATAACTTACCCCTATTAAATTGTTTAGACTAATAATACCAAAAACTTGTTAAGATTACATATACTTTACAAGAAAGCTACATGTGTTTTGACCAAGATGCTCCACGCTCTTTAGCAAATACTTCATATGGTAAAGTTAAAATATTATATTCATCCGGTGTATCATCATTTGGAAACATTTTCCATTGCTTAGGCTGTTTCGCAGCTAATTTCATAGAAATCATCTTTCCAAGTTGTATTGCTTCTTGTAGAGTTGTATGCCCTTTATGAATGTAAACATGAAGATGTCCCTCTGTCTTAGTTTGATAAGCTGTAAAGTTTATATACCCCTCTTCACGAAGTAAAAGTTGTGCTTTATGGTAAAAACGCTCAGGGTCTCTGCCATTATAGTCAATTACTATATTTTCAACTTTACCATGGGAGTTAACTATCGAATGAGCAACGGTTATTTCACCTTTTAAATGTTGGTTAATAACAGCTTGGGTTAGAGATGAATTTACCTTTTCAAATTTATTATAAAAAGTGCGGCCTTTAAATGTAAGCTTATCAACTACTGTTTCTTTTTTAAGCCAGTAGTGGCTGCTTACCATTTTTATAAGTTTTAAATCCATAGAAGTCATATATTAATATCCCTTAGTAGGTTGCTTGATTGTATATTACAAAATTTTGAGCTAAGGCTTTTAGATCCTCTTTTATAGTAGCTTGTAGCTGTGTATTATTAATATCATCCAAAACATCTGCCATTTTGTTTGCAATAAATTCAAACTCTTTTTCTTTCATACCACGAGATGTAAGAGCAGGTGAGCCAACTCTAATACCTGAAGTTACAAAAGGACTTCTTGTCTCACCTGGAACAGTATTCTTATTAATAGTTATACCAGCATTTCCTAAAGCTATGTCTGCATCTTTACCGCTTATTTCAGTACCAACGAAAGATACCAAGATTAAGTGATTGTCAGTACCGCCACTAACTACATCATAACCTCTTTTAACCATAACTTCGCCAAGTACTTTAGCATTCGCTTTTACTTGTTTAGCATACTCTTTCCATTCTGGTGAAAGGTTGTATTTGAAACCAACTGCTTTTGCAGCGATTACATGTACAAGTGGTCCACCTTGAAGTGCAGGAAAGATAGCAGAGTTCATTTTCTTAGCTATATCTTCGTCATTAGTCATAATTAAACCACCTCTTGGACCAGCAAGAGTTTTATGAGTAGTTGTAGTTACAACATGTGCATGTGGAAATGGGCTAGGGTGTTCACCAGCGCATACTAAACCAGCAATGTGAGCAATGTCAGCAAATAAAATTGCACCTACAGCATCAGCTATTTCACGGAATTTTTTGAAGTCTATTTCACGAGCGTATGCAGAAGCACCACAAACGATAATTTTAGGTTTAGTAATTTGAGCAATATCCATTACTCTATCGTAATTAATACGACCATCAAGCTCTACACCATAAGTGAAAGAGTGGTAGTTTTGACCAGAAAAACTTGGCTTTGAACCGTGCGTTAAGTGACCACCGTGACTTAAGTCCATACCTAAAAGTTTGTCACCTGCTTTTAAAAGAGCAGCATAAACTGCAGCATTTGCTTGAGAACCTGAGTGTGGTTGAACATTAGCATAGTTACATCCAAAAAGTTCACATGCTCTGTCAATTGCTAACTGTTCAACACCATCAGCATATTCACAACCACCATAGTAACGCTTGCCAGGGTAACCCTCAGCATACTTGTTTGTAAAAACTGAACCCATAGCTTCCATAACAGCAGGAAGTGTAAAGTTCTCAGAAGCAATCATCTCTAAATGGTCAGTTTGACGCTCTAACTCTTTTTCACATAAATCAAAAATTTCACTATCGTATTCTTTTAAAAAACTCATCTATTCTATTCCTCATCTTCTTTATTTTTTTCTTCTATATGGATTGGTTTCATTGCTGGAAACAATAAAACATCTCTAATGCTATGTTCATTTGTCAATAACATAACTAGCCTATCTATTCCTATTCCTTGTCCTGCCGTTGGTGCCATTCCATAGCTTAAAGCTTCAACAAAATCTATATCCATTTCATGTGCTTCATCATCACCACTATCTTTTGCAACTCCTTGAGCCTCAAAACGCTGCAACTGGTCAACTGGGTCATTTAACTCACTAAATGCATTGGCAATTTCACGACCTGCAATAAAAAGCTCAAATCTCTCAGTAATATCTGGATTTTCATCACTTCTACGAGCAAGAGGTGATACTTCAACCGGATACTCAGTTATGAAAGTTGGATTAATAAGTTTTGCTTCAACAAATTCATCAAACAGTTCACCTTGGAGCTGTCCTAGATTTATACCAGGTTTAACTGTTATATTCTTACTATTTAAAAATTCAACGATTTTTTCTTTATTGTTCACTATATCTGATGGAACATTACCAATAGAAGATAGTGATTCTATAAGTGGAATTTCTGTAAATAGTTCAAAGTTTATTTCTAAATCCCCATAAGGTAGTATTGTAGGAAGATTTAAATGCTCGAAAAGATATTTAAAATACTCTTTTGTTATTGCAATTAAATCTTTATAAGTCTTATAAGCCCAGTAAAACTCTATAGATGTGAATTCTGGATTATGAGTAGCATCCATACCTTCATTTCTAAAGTTGCGGTTTATTTCAAACACAGCTTCAAATCCACCAACAATAAGTCTTTTGAGATAAAGTTCAGGAGCAATTCTTAAAAATCTGTCTATACCAAGTGCATTATGATGAGTTACAAAAGGTTTAGCATTTGCTCCGCCCGCAATTGGGTGCATCATAGGCGTTTCTACTTCTAAAAAGCCTTTGTCTTCAAAAAAACGTCTTGTCAAAGATATAACTTTTGAACGAGTTTTAAAGGTTTTTCGAACTTCAGTGTTCATAATTAGATCTAGGTATCTTTTTCTATATCTAATCTCTTTGTCTGTGACACCATGAAATTTTTCTGGAAGAGGAGATATAGCTTTTGTTAAAAGTTTTAACTCATCTGCATGTAAAGATAATTCACCTTGTCCAGTTACAAAAGGATAGCCGTTTACTTCAATAATGTCACCAACTTCGATATTTTTTTTAAAAATATCGTTGTAGAAGCCTTCAGGAAGATTGTCTCGAGCAACATAAATTTGCAACATTCCACTCTCATCTTCTATTTTTATAAAACTAGCTTTACCCATAATTCTAAGAAGTTTTATACGTCCACTAACAATATAATGGCGGTTTTCATTACGTTTACCTTCTCTATCTGCAACATCAGTATTAACATTTAAATACTTTTCTATAGTTGTATTTCTTTTAGAGTCGTTAGAATATGGGTTGTACCCAGCTTTTTTAAGCAACTCTGCTTTTTCAATTCTTTGTTGTATAAATTTGTTATCAAAAACCAATGGCTTTTCCTTTATTTAGTTTGACAGTTTTTGCAGATTCCATAAATCTGCATTGAGTGGTCTTGCATATTGAAACCAAGTTCTTCAGCAATCTTATGTTGCCTCTGCTCTATGAGTTCATCTACAAACTCTGTAATAATTCCGCACTCTGTACATATAAGATGGTCGTGATGGTGTTTTGCGCCAAGTTCATACTTTTTTCCTTGAGCACCAAAAGATAAAGATGTAACCATGTTTGAATCTTCTAATAGAGATAGAGTTCTATAAACAGTAGCAATTCCAGTTTTTAAATCTGGAAATTTTTCTTGCATAAGATGATGAAGAGATTCTGGTGTTAAGTGTTCATCAGAATTGTAGAGAGTTTCTAAAATAATCTCTCTTTGAATTGTGAATTTTAGAGCATTTTTTTTAAGAAGTGCCTTGAAATCGTTTAGTAGTTGTTTATATTCAATCGTTTTATCATTAAAGTCAGTAATTATATCTGTCATATTATTTATTGTCTTCCTTGATGGATGAATTTTGTTCTAGATTTTCTTTTATTTTATCTTTTACATTTTCTACAATGCTAAGTGTTGAATTTTCTATAGTTTTATCTATTGTCATATTTATATCATTAGATATATTGACAGGATCAAGCTTCATAATAATGCTACCTGTTTCAACAAGTATTGGAAACATAAAACTGTTTTTCATAACCGAGTCTATACTTGTTCTCATAGCTTTTATATTGTATATAGCATAAGCTATAACTGCTACTATAAAGAAAAATTTACTTGCACCAAAGAAAAAACCTAATATTTTATCAAAAATTCCCAATCCACTCACAGAGCTTAATTTTTTAAATATAAAACCAATAGCTACCATAAACAGCCAAAATATAGCTAGAGTAACTAAAAAACCTGTAAAGTTTATGGCAGCACTGCTTTCAAATTTAAATATTAGGTCACTAATACGTTGTCCAACAGTGTCTCCAACACGAGAAGCTACAAATATACCACCTATAATGCCAAGTAATCCAAATAGTTCTTTAAAAAATCCATTTAAAATCCCTTTTAGTCCCAAAAAAAGTATTATTGTTGAAATAATAATATCAAAATAGTTAAATTCCATTAGATTAGTACCGTTTGCACTTGATTTTTACCATTACTTTTTGCAATATACAGAGCCCTGTCTGCTCTTTCTATTAGAGAGTCAGGCGTGTCTCCAGTCTTGAACATCGTAGTTCCAATACTTGCTGTTACATTAATAGTTTTACCCTTATATATAAGGTTGTTAGCACGAATAAGTTCTAAGATTCTATTGGTTATACTCATGCAACGTTTAGTATCTATTCTATTTAAAATAATTATAAACTCCTCTCCACCATATCTAAATATTTTGTCACCGTCTCTCAGTGTTCTTTTAAGAATATTTGATATAAATATTAAAATTTTGTCTCCAGCAATGTGTCCGTAAGTATCATTTACAATTTTAAAGTCATCCAAGTCCATTATAAGCGTATGCACTTCATAGTTGCTATTTCCCTCTTCACATAAGGTTTCTAGGTATGCTGACAAGGCCCTTCTATTATAAACCTTTGTCAATGAATCAATATTTGTTTTGTTTTCTAGTGTTTTTACTTGATTAGAGAGGTTTACAATAATCTCATTTGCTTTTTCTATCTCGTCACTCATCTGTTTTTGAATTTCATAAAATTTTTTTGTCACATTCGGTATATCAATATCTTTTACAAGATAATTGTCAATAATCTCACTATGCTCTTGTGATATTTCTAAAAATTTACCACTTGTGGATTTATATTGCCTTAAACCTTCTGCTGCAATATCTTTGTAAGCATTATGGAAAGTTGATTTTGCATACTCCAGCGTTGTAATATCACTGCCGTCAATATTGCCTATGGCCTCTGTTGCTACACCTAAGTAGTTTACTAATTGTTCAATATTTGCATTATCTTGTTCATCAATAGAGACAATAAGATTGTCATATATCTCTTTAGCAAGAGATTTTAATTCTTCTTTTTGCATTAAACTGTCTTCCTATGTGAAATGTAGCTAATATTATACACATTTATTCATAAAAATATCTTTTAATAAAATTCTTGAATAAATATCTATAATTAATCAGAGCTATTTTAGGTATTATTATGTAATATTACAAAAAACATATAATTGTACATGTAGTTTAGTACATTTCTAAATAAAGGTTTATAATGAGTATCTGGAGTCCAACTAGTTGGAGAGAAAAACCAATTTTACAACAACCGACTTACCAAAATAAAGATGAGTTAAATAGAGTTTTATCTGAGTTAAAAAACTATCCTCCACTCGTATTTGCTGGTGAAGCAAGAAGATTGAAAAGTGAACTTGCAGATGTTGCGAGCGGTAATGCTTTTTTACTTCAAGGTGGAGATTGTGCAGAGAGCTTTAGTGAGTTTCATGCCCATAATATTCGCGATACGTTTAAAGCACTTTTGCAAATGGCAGTCGTTATGACATATGCCGGCGGCGTTCCGGTTGTTAAAGTCGGTCGTTTAGGTGGGCAGTTTGCTAAGCCCCGTTCTGCTGACACTGAAACATTTGACGGTGTTACTCTCGATTCATATCGCGGAGATATTATTAATGGTGTAGATTTCACAAAAGAGGCTCGTACACCGGATCCTGAGCGTATGATAAAAGCATATAACCAGTCTGCTGCAACTTTAAATCTGCTTCGTGCATTTGCTTCTGGTGGTTTGGCTGACTTGCATCAAGTTCACCAGTGGAATTTAGATTTTGCACATCAAAGTGAAGTTTCTGCAAAGTATGAAAAATTGGCAGAGGAGATTGAAAACTCTCTGCGATTTATGAAAGCTTGCGGTATTACATCAAAAACATATAGAAATCTAAGAGAAACAGATTTTTATACTTCACACGAAGCACTTCTGCTTCCATACGAAGAGGCTTTTACAAGAAAAGACTCTTTAAGTGGAGATTGGTATGACACTTCAGCTCACATGTTATGGATCGGCGACAGAACTCGCCAGCTTGACGGTGCTCATGTTGAATACCTTAGAGGGGTGAAAAATCCAATAGGTGTTAAAGCAGGTCCTTCAATGGACCCAGAAGATTTAATTAAACTTTGTCATACTCTAAATCCTGAAAATGAAGCTGGACGTCTGAACATTATTGTAAGAATGGGTGCTGATAAAGTTGGTGACGGTATGCCTAAACTAATTCGTGCAATTGAAAAAGAGGGGATGAATGTTGTTTGGAGCTGTGATCCAATGCATGGAAATACTATAAAATCATCAAACAGCTACAAAACTAGACCAGTTGATTCAATCCTTACAGAAATGAAACAATTTTTTCAAGTTCATAAAGCTGAAGGTACAGTTGCTGGCGGTGTTCACCTAGAGATGACAGGTAAAAATGTTACTGAGTGTATTGGTGGTTCATTTGTTGTAACCGAAGAGGATTTAAGTTCTCGATACCATACTCATTGTGACCCAAGACTAAATGCAGATCAAGCTTTAGATTTAGCGTTTTTAATTGCAGATACTTTAAAAGAGTCTCGTAAGTAAAAAAGTTTCTTACCTTTTGGTAAGAGCTTATTAAGTTTATAACAACACGGTTATAAACTTAATATCTCCTCTTCTTTCTCCTGTATAGTCAATAACTCTTCAACTTTTTGTTCATAACTATCTTCTAGTTTTTTTAGTTCTTGTGCCAATTTTGTTATACCAATCTCTTCGTAGCATTTTGGATTAGCTAAACAGTTATTTTTTTCTTCCATTTCAAGTTCAAGTTTTTCTATCTCTAAAGGCAAATTTTCAAGTGCTATTTTTTCTTTAAAAGTAAGTTTTAATACTTTTTCTTTCTCTCTTATTTTTGGTTTCTCCAGCTCGGATTCTTTATCCATCTCATCTAAGATCTTCAACTCTTTTTCAAGCTCTAAATATTCGGTATACTCCTGGTAACTCTCTTCGATTCGTTTATCACTTTTAAAAATAAATAATTTTTTTGCAATTTTGTCTACAAAATATCTATCATGGCTTACTATTATAACTGCTCCCGTAAAGTTAGTTAACTGCTCTTCTAAAATGTTAATAGTAGGAATATCTAAATCATTTGTAGGCTCATCAAGTATTAAAATATCTACATTTTTAGTAAAGAGCAGAGCGAGGGCAATACGGTTTTTTTCTCCACCGCTGAGAACACCTATCTTTTTATCTAAAAACTCTCTTGGAAACAGAAAGTTTTTCAGATAACCATACACATGCATGTTTTTTCCGCGAACATCTACTCTATCTCCACCAAGAGGACAAAAAGTCTCTATAAGATTTTTATCATCGTCTAGCATCTCTCTATGTTGGTCGAAGTATCCTATTTTAAACTCACCACGCTTTATAATTCCACTCGTTGGTTCTATTCTTCCTAAAAGAGCCTTAAGGAGAGTCGATTTTCCGCTACCGTTTGGTCCGACAATTGCAATAACATCTTTTTGAAGTATTCTGGTTGTAAACTCTTTTAAAAGCTCTTTTGTTCCGAGTGTTAAGCCCAAATTTTCTACTTCGAAAAGCATTTTTTGCTTATTAATACTTTTATCACGATTAAAGTGTTTAGCTTCTCTTTGAAGTTCAATAGACATTTTTTTTATTTTTGCAGGATTTGTTTTTGCATCTTCTCGAATATTCATAAGTCGCTCTTTGCGACCCTCGTTTCGTTTAAGTCTTGCCCTTACTCCTCTTGCATACCACTCATTTTCTCTTTTTAAAACTCCAAGAAGATTGTCATGCTGTTTTTGCAGAGTTCTCAGATATTCTGATTTTTGAGTTAGATAGTTGCTGTACCCACCGCTATATTCTCTAAGTGAACAATCTTCTACTTCTACACTTTTAGTAGCAATTCTATCTATAAAGTATCTATCATGAGAGATAAAAACAATTGTAAATTTTTCTTTTAACAAAAGCTCTTCTAAAAATTCAACCATGTAAACATCAAGGTGATTGGTAGGTTCATCAAGAAGTAATATATCAGGTTTTTGAAGTAATAGTGATGCTAAAGCTACACGACGCTGTTCCCCTCCGCTTAATAGAGTTATTGGTTTCTCTTCATATCGCTTTAAATCAAAGTGCTGAATTATACGCTCTATTTTGTCATCTATGTTCCACGCATTATGATGTTCTATATATTTTGATAATTTTTCATGTTCGTCTATAAGAAGTTTATTCTCAAAGTCATCTGCTAGTAAAAGTGACAGTTCATCGTATCTATTTTTAGCAATATTTATTTCACTAAGTCCATCTTCAACTGCTTCTCTAACTGTGTGTCCCTCTTTGAAATTAGGTCTTTGGTCTAACATTTTAACTTCTAAGTTTTGTCTAATTATTCTATCTCCGGCATCTTGTTCAAGAGTGCCATTTACAATTTTCATAAGAGTAGACTTTCCGCTCCCATTTTTACCTATAACAACTATCCTGTCACCTTCATTTACATGAAAATTTACATCTATTAAAATCTTTTGTGCTTCGTAGTGTTTTGATATGTTTAGTAGGTCTATTAATGCCATTTAAATTTTTCATTTCCCCTAAAATAGGGATTTATTTAGGTTTTATATCTAAATGCAATAATATCGTTATGTTGGTTAAGATATGCTGATTATATTTTATGAAGAAATTTATAATAATAATAAATTGAGTTGTATTGTGATTAATGTATATGTTAATATGGATGGTTAATATGTTTTTAATTGTTTTTATAATAATATAAAAAATAATATTTATATTTGGCAATAATAATGGTTGGTCAGGCAGGATAGGCACTCCAGAATATGATTTATTTCGTGTATACAAAATACTAGTAAGGCGAGAGTATGAAAGATTTGACAGTTAATAGGAATACGGATAGTTCAGTATCATTAAATAGTGCATCGGATAGTTTTGGATTGGCAAATTTAGAGTCGTTTGGTGGCGTGGAGTCGTTAAATATGATAGAAGAAACATCTCCAGAGCTTACAATTTCTGATAATAATAACCTACGCCAAAAAGAGGCACTGATTTTCTCCTCTGTTAGTGATGGAATTCTTGTTTTAGATATAGATGGAAATCACACGATTGTTAATCAGGCTGCAGCTGATATGCTTGGTTATACAATTGAAGAAATGGTTGGCAAACATAGCCATAAAATGTGGCATCACACACATCCAGACGGTACTTCTTTTCATGAGTCCGAATGCCCAATATACAAAACAATTAAAAAGAATAGCACGTCACATAGGAATGAGTGTATGTTCTGGCGTAAAGATGGGAGCAGTTTTATTGTAGACTACTCTAGTAACCCATTAGTTAAAAATGGTGAGGTTAATGGTGTTGTTGTAGTTTTTAGGGATATTAGTGAGCTAAAAGAAGCACAAAAAGAGTTGAAAATACAGCAGGACATTGTACTTGCACAGTCGAGACAAGCAGCTATGGGCGAAATGGTAGCCATGATAGCACATCAATGGAGACAACCTCTTACCATAGTTTCAATGGCGGTTAATAATTTGAAAATAGATATGGACTTAGGTACAGAAATAACTAATGAGACTATTGATGAGATGAGTGATACAATTTTTGAGCAAGTTAATCATCTCTCAAATACTATAGATGATTTTAGTGATTTTTTAAAACCAGATAAGAAGAAAGAATCAGTAAATATTTGCGACGTGATGGAGCGTGCTATTAGGATGACAGGCAGTGGTCTTAAAAACAACAATATACATGTAGATATTAAAATGAATTGTAAAAGCAATATAAAGGCATACCCCGGTGAGTTGTTACAAGTTTTTTTAAATATTATTAACAATTCTAAAGATGCTATTAAGCATTCTCAAGTGAAGGAGCCTCGCATAGCTATTGATGTTAATGAAATTGACGGATTAGTTATTGCTTCCATTTGCGACAATGGTGGGGGGATAGCATATCCTACATTAAAACTGCTAGGTCAACCTTATGTCTCAACCAGAAACAAAAACGGCACAGGTCTTGGAATTTATATGTCTAAAACAATAATAGAAAAGCACCTAGGTGGAACACTTAGTTGGAAAAATATAGGGGAAGGAGCTTGTTTTACAGTTGCTTTACAACTATAATTATTAATTTATACTATATGCTATACTTCTGAAAATTGAAGGATATATTATGGTTATAGGAATTGTAGCTGGACTACTTACATTTTTTTTAGGATTTATCGGAACGTTTATTGTTAGGATAGCAATAGTAAAAGATCCATTTTTAAAAACTACATTACCTACATTGATACACTTTTTGTTAAATGCAGCTATTATAATTCCCATTATTGGGGTTGTTATTGCACTTCTTGCAAATATTTATTTTGTATGGGTTAACTTTAAAATGGCTATAAAAGCTTAAATAAACAACTTCAAAAAGAACCTTGGTCTTTCTATTTCTGAGTGCTTTTATTTCATTATACATTTTATCTTTTTATCAAGAATTACTTTTTTAAGGTCTGTAAGGTTAAGCAGTTTATTACAAACCGAACTCCTATCTAGTGAAAATACGTAACAAATAAAACAGTTTTAATATTTATATATATATTTTATTATATTTTTTATTATTAAAATAAGATATGATTAAAGTGAAATTTATAAAGTGGAGGGTGTATGTCAATTTTAGAAAATAACACGCGTAAAAATGAGCGTGAACATATAAAGATACTTTATAAGAATTATATAGATGCTATGAATAGCTATAATATTTCTTTACGATACCGGATGTATTGGCAAAAAGATGAGGACGGATGTGATAAGCTTATGATACAACATCTAAAAACTCGTAAAAGCGAATCCATTGGCAGGCGTTGCGGTGAAACAGAAAGAATAAAATCAGATTTTTATAAATCAAAAATTGAAATAATAAAACTTCTTTTAAATATGGAAGAAAATGTTAAAAATAAAAAAAGCCCAAAAGGCATTTCACCAATAGAAATTTTATATGCTACCCTTACCTAAACAATTTTTTAGATTTTTTAATACTCTTTTATAGATTTATATCAACTAAATAACCTTATATAAAAAATTATTATTTTAAATTTTATATATTGTGCATTATTATTAGATATAATTTATGAATAATCTTTTATATTGAGGAGTATAATATGAAATTTGAATTGATGCAATTGCCGTACGAAACAAATGCGCTGGAACCGTATATATCTGTAGAGACCATAAGCTACCATTATGGCAAACACCATTTAGCTTATGTAAATAAACTAAACGCTCTTACAGAGGGGACTGAGTACTCAAATAAGTCACTTGAGTATATAGTGAAAAATGCTGATGGTGCCATTTTTAACAATGCAGCACAAGTATGTAACCATGATTTTTATTGGCATGGTCTTAGTGGTGCAGCTACTGCTCCATCAATAGAGTTATCTAACCTTATGGAGAGTTCTTTTGGCTCTGTAGCAGCCTTTAAAGAGAAGTTTATCAGTACTGCAGCAGGATATTTTGGCTCCGGATGGGTCTGGTTGAGCCTAGATAAAGATAAAAAGCTTATTATTGAAGCAACATCTAATGCGGACAACCCGATACGTCATAACAGAATACCGCTTCTTACATGTGATGTATGGGAGCATGCATATTATATTGATTATCGCAATATGCGACCTGAGTATCTTGAAAATTGGTGGAAACTTATCAATTGGCAATTTGTTTCAGACAACCTTTCTAATACAGAAAAATAAACTTACGCCATTATAGGAAATAAAATGACTATCGGTATACCAAAAGAGATTAAAACAGATGAGTATCGTGTATCGGTTACACCTGCCGGTGTAGCTGAACTTACAAAAGATGGGCATGAGGTTTTCGTACAGAGTAGCGCAGGGGATGGGAGTGGTTTTAGCGATTGTGATTATGAAGTAGCAGGGGCAATACTCTTAGAGAATGTGGAAGAGTTGTTTCATAAGGCAGATATGATTGTAAAAGTTAAAGAGCCAATCGAGCGAGAGTATAAACTATTTAAACAAAACCAGACACTCTTTACTTACCTTCATCTTGCAGCAGACAAACAGCTAACAGACTTTTTACTTGAAAAAGGGATAAGAGCCTTCTCTTATGAGACTTTAAAAATTGGGAACAGGTTGCCACTTTTAGAACCAATGAGTGAAGTGGCAGGGAAAATGGCTTCTTTGATGGGTGCAGTTCATTTGGGACGCTATCATGGAGGAAGTGGTCTTCTTGCCGGTGGAGTAGTTGGAACACACAGAACTAAGGTAATGGTGCTTGGTGGTGGAGTTGCCGGCAAAGCTGCGGCAGAAGTCGCCGCAGGTTTAGGAGCTGATGTTACAATACTCGATATAAATACCGAACGTCTACACTATCTAAATGATGTAATGCCGGCAAATGTAGCAACTCTTTATAGCTGCAGTGAAGCAATAGAGACTTTACTCCCACATGTAGACATAATAGTAGGAACTATACTTATTCCAGGCGCAAAAGCTCCAAAACTTATAACACGTGAAATGTTAAGTAAGATGAAAAAAGGGAGCGTACTAGTTGATGTTTCAATTGATCAAGGGGGATGTTTTGAGAGCTCCCATGCAACTACGCATACAGAACCTACATTTATAGAAGAGGGGATAGTACACTATTGTGTTGCCAATATGCCGGGGGCATATCCTAGAACTTCAACTTACGCTTTAACAAATGCAACAATAGTTTATGTCAAACATTTAGCTAACTACGGGTCTGAAAATATTTGTAAACAAATGCCTGTTATGGTTACTGCTTTAAATACTTATGACGGAGTGCTTTACAACAAGGCGGTCGGATTGGCTCATGGCATACAAAGTAGAGACTTTAACTAAATCACAATATGTTCAAATTTTTCAATCTCATTATACGGCATAGGTTCTCCAATATAGTAGCCTTGAATAAAGTCAACTCCTATTTCTGAGACAATGTCTGAAATCTCTTTGTGTGATACAAACTCTGCAATAGTTTTCATATTTGCAATTTTCGCAAATGAGATTATTGTCTCTGAAACAAGGCGCATATGCCTATTTGTATCTATATTCTTAATAAGTGATCCATCAATCTTTACATAATCGACATCTAGCTTTAACAGATATTCGAAATTCGAGTAGCCTGTTCCAAAATCATCTATAGCCAATTTACATCCAAGAAGTTTTGCTTTTTCGATAAATGAATAAAAATCATCAAAGTTTTCTATTCCTTCTGATTCAACAAGTTCAATAACTATTTTGTGACCAATATTACTCTCTCTTACTTTTTGTATAAAATAGTCAGTTGTTTCTTGATTTATTATGTCATCTATAGTGAGGTTTATTGAAAATTTATAGTCATGATGTTTAGCTGCTTCAATTGCCTTATCAATCATAATTATTGTGATTTTAGAGTAAAGTTTTGCTTTTTTTGCAATCTCTAAAAAGAAAAATGGAGAAATTATTTTCCCATCTGTGTCAATCATTCTTACAAGTGCTTCGAATTTTTCAACTTTTTTGTTGTGTTGATTATATATAGGCTGAAAAAATGCGACTATTCTATTGTCCTCTATAGCTTTTTTTACTTTTTTAGTCCATTCAAGATTATTTTTATACTCTTTTTCAATATTAAAAGATTTGTCATAAATAACAAAATCTTTTTTCAATTGCTTAGCTATTTTTAATCCTATATCTGCATCAATGAATAAATCTTCCTTATTTAGGGCTATACCAGCCGTTACTCCAATCATTATTTCATGTTGCTGATAAAATACAGGTTTATTTGTCAACTCTCTTATTAGCTTCTCGATAGTATCTTTAAATTGATCTTTTGTTGTACACTCTCTGCAAATAAATGCAAACTGGTCAGCTTGCAATCTGTATGCTTCCGTATAGAGACTATCTGTATTTTTAGATAACCTTTTAGAGAGTTCTATGATAACATAGTCTCCTATTTCGTGACCGTAAAAATCATTGATTTGTTTAAATGAATCTATATCCACAATAGCAAGAGAAGGGTGTTCGCTATTTTCAATGTCATTTAAAAGTTTAAAACGATTACCTAGTTTTGTGAGAGTATCTGTTTCGTAATGTTTTTCTAACATTTCTGTTTTTTCTACAAGTTCTGTAATATCATAGCGTAAAGCAATGTATTCAATAATATTTCCGTGAGTGTCTAAGATAGGGATGATTGTCTGACTGATATAAAAGCAGCTGCCATCTTTCTTGACATTTTTCATACTCCCTTTCCATACTTTTTTATTTTGTATGGTGTCCCACATCTCCTTATACTCATTTGGTGGAGTTTCTTTATATCTGAAAATATTGTGTTGTTTTCCTATAAGTTCTTCTCTTGTATATCCGGTAATTGAGCAGAGTGCATCGTTTACATAAGTTATATCTCCTTTAAGGTTACTCTTAGAAACATAAGCACTGGCATCTAATGCTTTTTTGTACTCTAGCAAAGATTTATCTGATTTTTTTCTTGCCTCTAATTCAGAAGATAGATTTAAAAATGATTTATAAAGTTGATTTTGCATTGTATTGATAGATTCTGTTAGATTGTCAAGCTCATCACGGTTAGATTTAGAAACAGTTTTATTGAGAATTAAAGGTTTAGATTCAGAGTCAACTTTTAAATATTTAGTGTACTCTGCTATTTTTTCAAGATGTCGTGTTACTAATCTCTGGAAGATAAAGAGTATAAAAAATGAGATTAAAAATGTTTTTATACCTTGTGATAATAATATAACAATAATTTTATCAACAAGTTGTTGATATAGTTTATTTAAATCAGCAACTATAGTGAGCTCACCCAAAACAATATCTTCATTGTCATGTGAATATAATAGTTTGATTTTTTTTGTAATAAAATTTTTATTTACCTTATCTCCACGTTCATAGTGTTCACCTTCTGTAAGATCAATAGCGGTAAATTCAATGTCTGGCAGATTTAAAATCCCATCTAGCTGTAAAAGAGTTTGTGTCTTGTCATATACCCAAATACTTTGATTGATACTTGCTATATAACCCGACTCAATAAGAGAAAGTTGCGTATTAATTGATTTTATACCATTCCTGTAGTCCATATAAAGTTGTGTTATGGTGATTACTAAAGTTATGACTGCACTAAAAATCAGCGTAAATATCATTAACTTAAAAGATATTTTTCTATCAATAAAATAGTTATATAAAAAGTTTTTAATCATATTTGACAATCCTAATCGAATCGGCTATATTTTTTTCCAAATCCTTAAGAAAATCATCACTAATTTGTTTTAGAGTACCATCTTTTATCATTGAATTGAAAGCTTCTTCTAGCTTAGGTATAAGTTTCTTATGCTTTTTATGCAAGTGCATATATATGGGGCTTGAAATTAGAGGTTTTGAAGCCATAAATAAATTTTTCTCTTTTGTTTCACTGAGTCCTGAGAGTAGTGCAATTTTACTTGTTACTATAACATCAAGTCTATTGCTCGAGAGCATTTTTATTAGCGTTATATGATTGGTTGTTTTTGTTATTGAAAGAGGTTTGGCATTCTCTGCAATCTGTTCTGCGATTTTCATACCTCTTATAACGCCAACATTATGAAATTTCAAATCCAACGGTTTTTTTATATGTAAATTTTCTCTGCTAATAACAACTATGTCAATTGAATGAATGGCTACTGGTATGCGAACTAAATTTGGATAGTGATCGCTTATTTCCCAAATTCTCCCAGCTTCTCCGTCATCAATACCATTGTTGGCATTAATTAAAGAGCGTTGATTAGGAAGCGTTTGGTATTTAAGTGCAATTTCAGCCCTTTTAAAACCCTCTTTAATGATTGACTCAAGAAGGTTTGTCTCAGGAAAACTATAGCCAGAGTTAATAGTTAATATTTGCCCTGAAGCTTGCAAAAATGAGAATGTTATTAGAAAAATAATTGTAATCTTACCCATTAAAGCACCTTTAGAATTTATATGTAATTAACAAGTCTAAATCTAGAAGTTTAACCTGCTCACCAGAGTAAAAATACTCACTAGTTTTATAAATAATACCGCTTAGTATATTTATAGATTTTATCGGATAATATGAAAAAAGTAAAGCAGATTCTATTGCATCGCCTTTTGGCTGTGTTGCCGTTTCAAGCGGTTTTGCCGGAGAGAATGTACCATCGGTGGTCGATTTTCCGTAATCAGCATGACTTGTGATAATTTTGAAATTTTTTGCAAGTTGAAAATTCACCCCTAGTTTAAATGCATCAACATTTGCTCTGTATGCATTTCTTGAAAAAAATGAAGAGGTGTATGCCGGGTCACCGCCTAAAGGGTTTAGTATTTTTGCATTTCCTGAGTGGTTGTAGGCTACATAAGTAGAAATATTTTTATAATTGAAGCTGGCTTTTATACCATACAGATTTGCATTATTTGCATCCAGCCATTGTGAAGCTAAGTTCTTTCCAATACTGCGTACATTTAGGTACTGCGCAGAGAAGGAATAAGGTACTTCATTGTATTTGTTTTTATATATTACATCAACATAAAGCATATTGATAATGTCATGTATATAAAAATCCCATAGATGCAGAGTTGTGTCAGGGAGTGAATTGTTTATAAGAGCCAAGCCTGAGATTCCATTTGTTTTTGCTGTGGTGTCTGCCAATATTTGTTGCTCAACTTGTAAAAAATCTCCCCTGATATCAATAGCACTTTGTGTTGAACCTGCAGTTTTTGTAGTCTCACCAATCAGCCCGAACTCTACAGGTGCTCTTGTTCCAAAAGCCATTTTATCTATTTGTAGAACTATAAATTGGTTGTTAGAAATATTTGAGTTTGAATAATATAGTGCTTCAAACATATTTGGCATATACGTATAGATGGAATTGGTTAAAGGAGAGTCTATTTTTTGTCGCCCTGCAATAATATGATGCTGTTTGTCTTTATAAAATAGGTTTACTTCTCCAAGAACAGCTTTGGCTGAATAATCTTTTGTGAAAAATCGTCCAGCTGCACCTATTGTGTCTGGATCATCAAAGTTGTTTAGTCCGGTATCCTGCGCATAGTAGAGTGCAACAGAAGCTCCAATATTTGATAATGTAGGTGAGGTATAGCGAATATGCCCACCAATTGCACTTCCATCAATACTGTAATCTTTAGAGCGGCCACTTTTAATATAAGAAGGAGAAAAAACATAGTAAAAGCGAATAAGACCAGATACATCACCCCATTTAGCTTTTTCTTCTGAATTATTTTGTGCATAGAGGCTGGTAGATAGCATAAAAGGCATGATTGTTAAGATAAAACGCTGATTAATCATAATGCACTCCAGACCGTAATTTAAAAATAGTATCAGATAAATATAAAAAAACATATTAATTATAGTAAGTTTTATTTTGTAATAATTAATTTTGGCAAAGTTAAGATCCAATTCACGGAGTCTATTTGATAATGGGTCAATTAGACCCTGAATAAAGCCAAGAGTGACGGAGGTGTTCGTCATATAGAAGAGATGCCGTCATTCCAAACTTGATTTGTAATCTTATTTATTATTTAATCAGAGAATTCAATTAAATATTTACCGCCTTTTTTCCAAATACTCCATAACTGCACCTTGTGCCACTGATGATAAAATTATGTACAAGGTCATTATTATTGTAAATAAAACTCCAAACAGGTCAATCATAAAAGGGAGAAGAGGAAGTTTTACTGCACGGGCATAGAGAAAAGTAACCAGCAGTCTATCTTTTACTCCTTCGTTTCTCATATCGCTCAAAACTCCGTACCAAGCATAGATTGGACCATGGCTTAAAACTCCTCCAAGAACTGAGTATATTACACCTTTTATCCCGCTCTCTTTTCCAAAATGTTTAATAATCTCTTTTGGTTTTAAAAAGTAGTTAAGCATAGCTGTTATAAAAATAATAAATAAAAAAATCGGTAAAAGATTATATAAAATAGTTCCGCTCTTTTGTATTGAAGCGAGAGTGTTTGATGTGTCAAATATAAAAAGTGTTAGATACATAAGTGATACAGCTGCTAAAAACTTAAGACCTTTGAATTTTATTTTCATGATAAAAGTTCCAAACTGATAACAGTAAAATATGAAACTAGTAGGGTGCTTATCAGCGCTAAAACATTACGATAAAAAGTAAATCTAAGTCCAAATACAGAAGCTTCAGCCGGTATTTGAACAAGACCGATGGTTACCCAAGCAAGAGTAAAGGCGCTCATGGCATAAAAAGAGACACCTTGTTCTATTAGTTCACCAGCTATGACGTAAGAGAGTATACCTTGTCCTACTGAAACTGCACCGACAAGAGTTCCTGTTAAAACATCGAGAATATCACCATGACCAAATAATTTTGAGAGTGTCTGCGGAGTTACATGTACCTGCATCAAGCCGACAAGTGCAACCGTTGCAACTATCATCGGTGTCATGGAAAAAAATCCAAGTGATGCTTTTATAAATGCTTTTTTCATTATTACTGCTTTTATTTTTTTGTCTATTTATAGCATAAGAAAGTCTATCTTTATATCTTTTATGGAAAAATGCCATTGAAATTAAATAATTGGGTTATATATATTTTAAGTTTTGCTTATCAATACGAATTGGTATGAAAAATTAAGAGTTTAATAAATACCAAATCAGTTGTTTAACAGTTTAAAATAGATAATATTAAAAATAATTATTCCAATCAAGAGGTTATTATGGTAAAAAAAAAGATGGGTTCTGCTGAAAATGAAACGGGAAAACATATAAGCTTCCCTATAGTCGGTATAGGCGCTTCAGCTGGCGGTATTTCATCTTTTGGAGCTTTTTTTTCTGCTATGCCAGAGGGGGTAAATATAAACATGGCTTTTGTCATCGTTCAGCATCTAGCCCCCGACCATAAAAGCATCCTTACAGAAATCATACAAAGATATACAACAATGAAAGTGTATGAGGTTAAAGACGGGATGAAAGTAGAACCAAACTGCACCTATATCATCCCTCCTAACTTCGACATGGCCTTTATCAACGGAAAATTGCAACTCCTTGAGCCTCCATCACCTAGAGGTCATCGTCTTCCAATAGATTTCTTTTTTCGTTCTTTGGCTCATGACCAGCATGAGAAGGCTATCGGAATCATACTATCTGGAACCGGAAGTGATGGTACTCAGGGTATTAAAGCCATTAAAGAAGAGGGTGGGATGGTAATAGTCCAAAAGCCAGATACTGCCGAGTATGACGGCATGCCCAAAAGTGCAATTGCTACCGGTTTGGTTGATTTTGTGTTGCCACTGGTTGAAATGCCATCGAAGCTCATCGCCTATGCTAACCATGCCTTTTTTATAATAAATAAAACCGAATTAACAATAAGCCAAAAACATGAAAATGAACTCAATAAAATATTTATTATACTCCGTTCCAATGTCGGCCATGATTTTTCCAACTATAAAGCAAGTACCATAAACCGTCGCATTGAAAGACGCATGGCACTGCATCAGATTGAGATGATAGAAGGATATGTTAAGTATCTGCAGCAGACACCAGAAGAGATAGATGCCCTTTTCCATGAACTTCTCATAGGAGTGACAAATTTTTTCCGCGACCCCGACGCATTTATATCGCTGGAAAAAGTCATCCAAAAACTTTTTGTCAATAAATTAGCAAACGACACTATTAGAGTGTGGACAGCAGGATGCTCAACCGGGGGAGGAAGCTTACTCAATTGCAATCCTCATTAAAGAGTACATGCACAAGACTCAAAAAAACAATACAGTCCAAATCTTTGCTACCGATATTGACCCAAAGGCGATAGCCAAAGCGCGCGCTGGAATCTACCCTGCAGATATTGTAGCTGATATATCGAGTGAGAGGTTATCTTATTTTTTTCAACCTGAGTCAGGCGGGAACACTTACCGAGTAAACAAAAACATCAGAGATATGCTAATTTTTTCTGAACAAAATCTTATCAAAGATCCTCCCTTTTCAAAAATTGACCTTGTCAGTTGCAGAAATCTACTTATCTATATGAATTCAGAGTTGCAAAAGAAGATTTTCCCTTTGTTTCATTATGCACTCAATCCGGGTGGAATTTTGTTTTTGGGAAGTTCTGAGACTATTGGCGATTACGGAAACCTTTTTTCTGTAATCGACAACAAAGCAAATATTTATGAGCGCAAAGAGTATTTTAACAATGAACATAAAATCAACATAAGCAAGATATTTCCCGTCGGCACTTCCATCCGTACAGCTACACCGCAGATGGTTGAAAAAGAGGTTCCACCATTAAAGCTACCATTTAAAGAATTAACAGAACAAACCCTTTTAAAATACATCGCACATGCAGCTACCCTTGTCAATGACAAAGGAGACCTTCTATACCTGCATGGGCAAACAGGAGCATATTTTGAACTTCCATCAGGTGAACCAGGCATTAGCAACATTATAAAAATGGCACGAAAAGGGTTGCAACGCGCTATAAGCATTGCTCTTCATAAGGCGACACAGACTAAAAAAACTGTACACAGCTCAATGCTTAGTGTAAAAATAAATAAAACTTTTATAAATGTAAATCTAGTGGTTATTCCAGTGCAAACAAGCCTTTCAAAAGGTGATAACTCTTCACTGTATCTCGTGATTTTTAAAGAAATTCCCATCTCAGAAGAGCAGCAAAAAGAGCTCTCATGGAATGAAAAAAATATTTCAGAGTCAGACGCCGGAATACAAATAGAAACACTCACAAAAGAGCTTCAAGACCAAGGAGAGTTTTTAAAAACTGCCAATGAAAAACTTGAAAACTCAAATGAAGAGTTGAAATCATTCAGTGAAGAACTTCAGTCTGTGAATGAAGAGTTGCAATCTGCCAACGAAGAGCTTGAAACTTCAAAAGAGGAGTTGCAATCGGTAAACGAGGAGCTCTCAACGGTCAATACTGAACTGCAAATAAAAGTCGTGGATTTATCCCGCTCAAACAATGATATGAACAACCTTTTAGCAGGCACAGACATAGGAACGGTGTTTGTTGACCAAAAACTTTGCATACTCCGTTTTACTCCGGCACTCACAAAAGTAATCTACCTTCTTCCAAATGATTTAGGACGACCACTCAGCCATATAGCTTCAAACCTTGTTGGTTATGACAACTTAAAGAGTGATATCCAAAGGACTCTTGACACTTTGATTCCAAAAGAGATTGAGGTGCAGACCATAGATGGCAGGTGGTATATGATGCGTATCCAGCCATACCGCACACTAGAGAACATTATCGAGGGAGCGGTAATCACCTTTGTGGACATTACTGAAATCATAAAGATGAGAGAAACGCTCAGTGATGCCAATCAAAGACTACTGCATATGGCTGTCATCATCAGAGATGCAAATGATGCTATCACCATGCAAGACTTAGATGGTGAAATTTTGGCATGGAATCCAATGGCAAAAAAAATGTACGGATGGAGCGAAGCCGAAGCATTGAAGATGAATGTAAAAGAGATAATTCCACAGGAACTGAAAAATGATAACTTAAAGCTTATACAAAAGCTTGCTAAACATGAAGTTATGGAACCTTATCAAACAAAAAGAAAAACAAAATCCGGTTCAATTATTGATATTTTTTTAACAGCTACAGCTTTAGTAAATGAAGCTGGGGAAATGTACGCATTTGCTACAACAGAACGTGAGATAAAATAAAAACACCTTAACAAGGCTAAAAAACGATGAGAGAAACAATAAACCAACAAGAATCCAGAGAGACTTTAAGAGTGAAAGCTGTTGAATTTTTTAATAATAAAGTGTCAGAACTTCACAAGCAGATTGATGCAATGTCAATGCAAGAGATAAAGCTTATGTTTGAGGAGCTTGAAATACACAAGATTGAGCTTGAGATGCAAAATGAAGCGTTAAAAGAGACACAAGATAAGCTCAACATTTCAAAACAAAAGTATTTTGACCTTTACAATCTGGCTCCGGTTGGTTATTTCACTCTGAACCACAAAGGGGTAGTTTTAAAATCAAATCTTACTGCAGCCAACATGCTTGGAGTTACAAGAAGTTCCATAATTGAAAAAAATCTAACAAATTTTATACCTAAAGAAAGTCAAGATATATACTATCTGTATCACAAAAAAATATTGGAGACAGCCAAAGCAGAGTCATGCGACATACAGGTACTAAAAAATAACTCTACAAGCTTCTGGGCACATATGGTAGGCTCCATGGTTGAAAATGAGGATAATGAACCCTTAATTAATATTACTATCAGCGACATATCGGAGCTCAAGAAAACACAAGAAAAGCTCCTTCAACAAGAACAGCTTATGCTCTCCCAGTCACGTCAAGCAGCAATGGGGGAGATGCTCTCCATGATTGCCCACCAGTGGAGACAACCACTTATGGTAATATCCTTGGCAGCGAGTAACATTAAGATAGGTATTGCCATGGGCAAGACTGTTACAAATGAACAGCTTGACGAAATGAGCGACTATATTTCAGATCAGACAAAATACCTTTCCAAGACTATCGACGATTTCAGAAATTTCTTTCATCCCAACAAACAACGCACGACAATTACCCTCAACAAGATTGTTGATGACACTATAAATATCATTGGAAAAAGTTTGGAGAACGACAACATAGAAGTAGTCATCAACGGTACATGTAGGCGAGAGATTGAGACCTTCCCCAATGAACTGCTTCAGGTACTCCTTAGCCTCATCAACAATGCCAAAGACGCCATCAATGAGTTGCATAAAAACGGAGCAAAGATTTATATCACTATCACGGAGAGAGACACAGAAGTTGCTCTTTGCGTTTGTGATGAGGGTGGCGGAATTCCGCAAGATATACTCTCTCGTCTTGGAGAGCCCTACACAACCTCTAAAGTCGTAAGTGGAACAGGTCTGGGTATCTATATGTCAAAGATGATTGTAGAGAAGCATATTAAAGGAACATTGAGCTGGGTAAATAGGGATAAGGGTGCCTGTTTTACTGTAGCCATTCCGCTGAAATAAGAGTTAAAACACTGCAAAAACTAAAAGTAAAATATTAAAATGTACTAACTTTCCAAACAAAACTATACGAAAGACTTTTTTCAGAGTGTTCAGTTAATTGTGCATATAACATACTACATTTATAACATAAGAAAGTCTATCTTTATATTTTTTATGCAAAAATGCCGTTGAAATTAAATAATTGGATTAAATATGTTTGAAGTGATACTTTTAGCCTTTGCACTTAGTATGGATGCGTTTGCAGTCTCAATCGGAATTGGGGTGAAAACCAAAGAGTTTAATAAAAATCTAGCCATAAAAGTTGCGGTTTTATTTGGATTTTTTCAAGGAATAATGCCTCTTTTTGGCTATTTGGCGAGTGTTGGACTTGGAACTTTTATAGAGTCGTTTGCTCATTGGATTGCATTTTTGCTTCTAAGTCTTATCGGTAGCAAAATGCTCTATGACAGTTTTGGGGAGAACACAGAAGAAGAGATATCGGCAGTAACGGACAAAGTGCTTCTTCTGCTGGCAATTGCAACAAGCATAGATGCTATGGCAGCCGGTTTTACACTAGAACTTTTAGATTTAAACCCTTTTGTTTCTATGATTGTAATAGGTATAGTTACATATATATTTAGTTATATCGGTGTGTATGTCGGAACAAAAGGGGGAGGTGCTTACGAGGATAAAGCTGAGAAAATCGGCGGAGTTGTCCTTATTGGCATTGGTCTGAAAATTTTACTGGAAAATACAATATTTTAATACATAAAGCGAGTGCTCATATGGGGCACAAGCCCAAGAACCTTTGAGATAAAATCTACATGTAGAGCAATTGTAACTTTGCTCTTTCTCCCTTTGCCAAACAGACTAACAATATTCATAAACTCTTTATGTATCTCATCAACTCTTTATAAATCAGTTAATAAGTCTAAAACAGATACAATTTTATAAATACAAATGCAGGATTATTTGATGAAAAATAAAAATTTAAACAATTTTGAGAGTGCCTTACTTATTGCCATTTTCTATTTTATATTGGGTATTTTATGGATATACTTTTCTGATACTGTTGTTGAAGCCATCTCTACCGATAAAAACAACTTAAATCTTCTTCAAACTTACAAAGGTTTTTTTTACGTCTTCTCTACAAGTATTATCCTCTATTTTATTGTTTTATACTTTTTGAAAAAACAATCCGAAGCTATGAATCTTATAAAATCCAAACAGGAGTTATATGACAACATTATTAACAGTGTCGAAAATATACTTTTTGTAAAAGATATGGATGGTGTATATATTGCTTGTAATAGTGCTTTTGAAAGATTTATGGGTAGTTCTAAAGATGAGATAATCGGTAAAACAGACTATGATTTTTTTGATAAAGAATCTGCTGATTTTTTTCGCAACAAAGATAAAAATATAATTTTACAAAACAAACCAAACTCAAACTTTGAGTGGGTTCCTTTTAGCGATGGAAAAGATCGTTACATCTATACAGTAAAAGCGCCACTATTAGATACTAATGGTAATGTCTTTGGGGTTGTTGGGAATTCAGCTGACTTTACTGAACAAAAACAGATGGAAGAAAAAATAATAAATAGTGAAAAAAGATTCTCTGATTTGTTATATAACATAAACTTGGGAGTAGTAGTTCATGCCCCTGATACAACTGTTATTTATAGTAATCCAAAGGCATCGGAACTTCTTGGCTTAGACAGTGAAAACATTAAAGGTCGCTTAGCAGCTGATGAGCAATGGGTATTTATTTGTGAAGATGAAACTCCTTTGAAAATTGAGGATTATCCTGTAAATTTAGTTTTGTCTAGCAAAAAACCTATAAAAAATATAATGATTGGAGTTGTTAATAAAAATAGTATTGAGAGTAAAAAAAGTATTATCTGGATATTGGTAAACGGTTTTGCAGCTTTTGATTCTAAAGGCGAGATTACAGAAGTTGTTATAAGTTTTATGGATATTACTGAGCGCAAAGAGGCAGAAAAGCTACTTCACGAAAGAGAGGAACAATTTAAGTCGTTAATGGAACAATCCCCATCTGTGATTGAAATATATGATTTAGATGGTTTACAAATAGATGTTAATAGTGCATATGAAAAATTATGGGAATTTCCGGCAAGTCATACTATAAATAAGTTCAATTTATTTAAAAGCGAAGAGGTAAAAAAGACAGGTCTATTGGAGCATATCAAAATGGCTTATGCTGGTGAATCTGTACATGTACCAATATATCAGTTTAATCCTACCGGTAAAACAGAAGGGAGTGGCTTAGGCAGGGTACGTTGGTTAAAGACTATTATTTACCCTTTAAAAGACAATAAAGGAACTGTACAAAACATTGTTATTTCACATGAAGATGTTACAGAACAACAAAATGTTCTTGAATTACTAGAGCAGAAAAAGAGAGAGTTTGAAACTATAATACTAGAATCGCCAAATCCAATTATGTTGCATAACGAAGATGGTAAAGTTTTAATGGTAAACAAAGTATGGGAAGAACTTACAGGCTACAGCTTCAGTGAAATAAACACCATAGAAAAATGGACACAAAAAGCATATGGCGAAGAGATGCCAACTGTAAAAAAACATATAGATGAATTGTATGAGCTCAATAAGGCTGTTGGGGAGGGGGAATACCCTATTATTACAAAAAATAAAGAGATAATTATATGGCAGTTTAGCTCAGCTCCATTAGGTGTAATGGATGGTAAACGCACTGTCATATCATCAGCAATGGATATTACAGAACTAAAAAGAAAAGATGAAATGTTAATTATACAATCACGCTCTGCAGCAATGGGAGAGATGATAAGCATGATTGCTCATCAATGGCGTCAGCCTTTGGCAATTATTGCTATGTGGACAAATAATATGCTATTAGATATATCCCTTGATGATTTTAACAGTAAAAGTGCTGAGGAGTACTCTAATAGTATACTTAAACAGACACAATATCTATCTAAAACAATAGATGACTTTAGAAACTTTTTCAAACCAGATAAGATACTTTCCCCTGTTAAGTTAAAAGATATTTTAGAAGAGACACACTCAATGGTAAAAGATATTCTTGTTAATAATAGTATTGAATTTAAATACTCTTATGATTCCGATTCAGAGGTGAGTGCTTATCCAAGAGAGTTGATGCAAGTGTTTGTAAATATCATAAATAATTCTAAAGATTCAATATTATCCCATAAAGTAGAAAATGCCACGATTGAAATTAAAGTATACGATGATGAAGAGTATGTAAATACAGAGATATGTGATAATGGGAAGGGTATAGATAAAAAAATATTACCAAAAATATTTGATCCCTACTTTACTACAAAAGGTGAAATGTCAGGGACAGGTCTTGGACTTTATATGAGTAAAATGATTATACATGAACATCTCAGTGGCAAAATCGAGGTTACAAGCGAAGATAGAACCACTTGTTTTAAGATTAGATTACCTATTCTTAAAACGTAATAGTTCTTGAAATTAATTTTTTAAGAAAAAATCTACTTACTTACTTAC
Organism: Candidatus Sulfurimonas baltica; assembly: GCF_015265455.1. Lineage (NCBI taxonomy): Bacteria > Pseudomonadati > Campylobacterota > Epsilonproteobacteria > Campylobacterales > Sulfurimonadaceae > Sulfurimonas > Candidatus Sulfurimonas baltica. The sequence goes on from NZ_CP054492.1 coordinate 860,836, forward strand.
CTACAGTAAGTGAGAAAGCATCTAAATCCGCGTCAGAGTATTTTGCAACTTGACCTTTCATAAGACCTTTCATCGGACCACCATAAGTGCCAGCCTTGTACCCCTTAAGAGCATCAGCAATCTCAGCATGAGTCATCTCAGCAACATTTTTAGATTTGTTAAGAGCAGCTTTGCTCCAATCAGGAGACCACTGCACAGTAAATAACCCCAGAACATCAAGGAAAACTCCCTAAAACAAGCACTTTAACAGCACTTTTTGGCTAAAATATCTGCTATAAACAAGGTAGAGACATGGCATTTAAAGATACAAACAACACATTTTCAGATATAGCAATAACATCAAGACTCCATAAGGTAAATTCGTTTCTTAAAGAGTTAGATTCAATAATAAACTTTGAGAAACTAAGACCAATACTAAATAAAAATGGTAGAGGCGGAAAGAATGCTACTGGCTCGCCTGCTTATGACAATGTGTTAATGTTTAGAATACTCCTCGTGCAAAAATACTACAACCTCAGTGATCAATCAATGGAAGATGCACTTTATGTCAATTTATTGTTTATAAGGTTTGTTGGACTTAGTTTAGAAGATACCGTACCAGACGAATCTACAATTTGTAGATTTAGAAACTCACTACTTGCAAATAAACTATATGATAAGCTTTTTAATGCAGTCAACAAACAACTAGAAGATAATAACTTTATCGCCAAAGAGGGTAAATCAGTATTAGTAGATGCTTCTCTTATCAAAAGTGAAAACACTCAAATCAACAATAAAACTAAAGAGCAAAAAAGTGAAGATAAATTAAAAGTAGAAACTGATAATAGCAAACTAGACATTCAAATAAATGAAGAGCTAAAATCAAGAACACCTTCAAAAAAGAAAATAGAAAAATTGTTAAACGCTAAAGAATACAATTCAAAAACAATGAAAAACGCTCAACTGGACACACTTCAAGATATAGATACTAAAGATGTAAAAATTTCTCAAGAGATTATTGAAAATGAGAAAGATAGCTATGAGCATAAGAATAAAATAGATACAGATATAAGAATAGGTTACCAATCCTCAAAAAAACAATATACACAAGGATATAAAACTCATATTGCATCAGATGAAGAGAGCGGAGTGATTCTAAAAACAATGACTACATTTGCTAACACTTCAGATATAGATGTGCTTGAACCATTTATAGAATCAATTCCAAATGTAAAAGCTTGTTATGCCGATAAAGCCTATAAGTCCAAAGAGATAGATGAGCTTCTGCAATCAAAAGATATTGAGAATATGATATGTCTTAAAGAGAAGCAGAAAATGAGCAGTGATGAGAGAAAAATCCAGCGAGAAGATGAGAAACCAAAACACAAGATAAGAGCAAAAGTTGAACATAGATTCGCAGATTTGAAAGTTCAAATGAAAGGACATACTACAAGATTTATAGGTTTGGTTAGAAACAATATGAATTTTACCATCGCTTGTATAGCAGCTAACCTAAGATTATTGGCATATAGACAGATGAACATGAGAAAGAGTGTTAATAGATGAAAGAGATAGAAGTAAATATCTCAAATATCCATAATATTAATGGAATATATTATCAATTTGGAATATACGAAAGTGTATTTTTTTAAATATTTGCAAAATTAGATGCAAATGAACTTCTTGTTGTTATGCAGTGCTCCCATCAGTCCCATGACATCCAGTACAAGTGCTAACATTTACCTCAGCCATCAAAGTTGTTGTTGCAGCTAGAGCAACAATTGTAGTAAAGATTTTTTTCATTTATATATTTCCTTGGAATTAAATTTAACATATTTGCATATATTTGAATAATTATAGTTACTGTAATCTTAAATGTATATTAAAATAATTGTAGGTTATATGTTAAAAAGTATATAAGGTACTAGAACATTAATGATAACGATTCGAATAATTCGTAAAAGCTTAAGATATCACATGAAAACAACTATATATTTAAAGTAATTACGGTACAATATTTTTAAAAAAGCCTTCATTTAATTTCGTGATTTTATAGTTGTTTTAGTACGTGACTATATAATTACAAAAGGCTTTTAGAATATAATTATGCTTAAGTTGTTGGTTGATTCATAACTAGCAAATTGCTCTAATAGGAATATATATGAACTTAAAAGCTGATGATAGATTTAAGATGGTTGAAAAAACCATAAAAAAATTAAATTATGATAAAAGTGCTCTTATAGAGGCTTTGCACACTGCTCAGGAGACATTTGGTTATCTCTCAAATGATACTCTTAGGTTTATTGCTAAAAGATTAAAACTTCCACACTCTAAAGTTTATGGTGTTGCTACTTTTTATCACTTTTTTAGACTAAAACCAAATGGAAAACATACGGCAGTTGTATGTATGGGAACAGCTTGTTACATAAAAGGTGCTGATAAAATCATACAACAGTTAGAAGAGCGTTTTGGTATCAAAGCAGGAGAAACTACAAAAGATGGAATCATTTCAGTGCTTTCTGCTAGATGTGTTGGGGCTTGTTCACTTGCTCCAATAGTTTTATATGATGAAAAACCTATTGGGAATCTCAGTCTAGAACAGTCTATACAAAAAGTAGAGGAGCTTATAAAATGATAGAGTCATTAGAAGAATTACTTGCACATGCCTTGAAAAAGAAAGAGAGTGAAAAAAATTCTCATGAAGAGTTGAGAGTTTGTATAGGGAGTAGTTGTGCCTCTTTGGGTGCAGATGAACTTAAAAAAGGCTTAAAAACTAAAGTAAAAGATGAAAATCTAGATAAGCAATGTAGCGTTAAGGGAGTAGGTTGTAATGGACTATGTTCTGCTGCGATAATGGTTTCTCATTATGATAAAGAAAAAGAGCTAGAGACAATATATGGTGGAGTTGAACAAAACGACATCGATGATTTAGTTGGTATTATAAAAGACAAAAGTTCTTTAGAGAATAAAAAATGTGATATGAATGAGCCATTTTTTACAAAGCAGAAAAAAATTGTTTTAGAAAATGCAGGAGTAATTGACCCTGATGATATAGATGACTATATAGCACACGGCGGATATATAGCTCTATTTACTGCCTTAGAAGAGATGCGTCCAGAAGATATTATCAATGAAGTCAAGGTAAGTGGATTAAGAGGACGAGGAGGAGGAGGTTATCCTACTGGTCTTAAGTGGGAGACTGTTGCTAAGGTCGAGAGTAATCAAAAGTATATTGTGTGTAATGGTGATGAAGGAGACCCTGGAGCATTTATGGACAGAGCGGTCATGGAGGCTGATCCTCATAAAATCATTGAAGGAATGGCTCTATGTGCTTATGCTTGTGGAGCAGACAAAGGTTATATTTATGTAAGAGCAGAGTATCCAGAAGCTGTAAAAAAATTAAATAAAGCTATAAAACAAGCTAGAAATAATGGAATTCTTGGAAATCAAATAGCCAATAGTGGATTTAATTTTGATTTGGAAGTTCGTTTGGGTGGTGGTGCCTTTGTGTGTGGAGAAGCTACAGCTCTAGTAACTTCTATAGAGGGAAATAGAGGACAACCTAGACAAAAACCTCCTCATTTGAGTAATAGCGGTCTTTGGGGAGAACCAACTATATTAAATAACGTAGAAACTTTTGCAAATATAGCACCAATAATAAAAAATGGTGGAGAGTGGTATAGCTCTATGGGTACCAAAAATTCTACTGGTACAAAAGTTTTTGCATTAACTGGAAATATTAAAAACACAGGACTTGTTGAAGTTCCTATGGGTATAACTTTGCGTGAACTTATCTATGATATCGGAGGAGGTGTCACGGATGATAAACCTCTAAAGGCGATACAAACAGGAGGTCCAAGTGGTGGATGTATTCCTGAAGAGCTTTTGGATATCAAAGTGGATTATGACTCATTAAAAGAGGTAGGTTCTATCATGGGAAGTGGCGGACTTATCGTTATGGATGAAAATTCTAATATGCTTGAAGTTGCACGCTTCTTTATGGAGTTTAGTAAAGATGAATCTTGTGGTAAGTGTGTGCCATGTAGAGTCGGTACAACTGAGCTTACAAACTTACTTGATAAGTTTGTAAAAAAAGAGGCTAGTAAAAGTGATTTTCAACTTTTAAAAGACATGTGTGAAGTAGTCAAAGAGAGTTCGCTGTGTGGTCTTGGACAAGCTGCTCCAAATCCAGTACTAAGTACTATAAAATACTTTGAAAATGAGTATCTTGAAGGTATAAAAGATGATTAAAGATAAAGTAAGAGTAAAAACATTTAAGATTGACGATGTTGCTGTAACAGGTAGATCTGATAGTACAATTTTAGAAGTTGCAAAGGAACACGGCATACATATCCCAACGCTTTGTTACTTAGAAGGTTTAAGTTGTGTTGGAGCTTGTAGAATGTGTATAGTAGAGATTAAAGGTAGTTCAAAACTAATACCATCTTGTACTGCAAAGATAAAAGAAGATATGGAAGTTATAACAAATTCTTCTAGACTTATAAAACATAGAAAAATGATACTCTCAATGATATTTGCTGAGAGAACTCATACATGTAGTGTATGTGTTTCAAATGGACATTGTGAACTTCAATCACAAGCTACTGATATAGGACTAGAGCATAGTCTAGTGCCTTATATACATAAAGGTTTTGATGTTGATGCTTCACATAAAGAGTATGTTTACGATCCTAACAGATGTATACTTTGTACACGTTGTGTTAGAGTATGTAGCGAAGTAGAGGGTGCTCATGCTTTGGATATCTTAGGACGTGGAATTAGTGCCAAGATAATTCACGATATGGATGAGCCATGGAGTACAAGCGAGAGTTGTACTAGTTGTGGCAAATGTGTTCAAGTCTGTCCTACGGGAGCACTCTTCGAAAAAGGTGCTAGTGCTACAGAGATGGTAAAAAAGAAGAGCATTGTAACCAACCTAATTCAAGCGAGGAAAAATAAATGAGTAAAGTAAGAGTAGCAACAATATGGCTTGATGGTTGTTCTGGTTGTCATATGTCTTTTTTGGATATGGACGAGAGACTTATTGAACTTGCAGAGTTGATAGATGTAGTTTATAGTCCTTATGTAGATGCAAAAGAGTTTCCTACAAATGTTGATTTAACTATTGTTGAGGGAGCTTTAAGCACGGATCATGATTTAAAGATGATTAAAAAAATTAGAAAAAACTCTAAAAAGATACTCGCACTTGGAGATTGTGCCATCACAGGAAATATCTCGGCTTTAAAAAATCTTTTTGGTACAGAAGCTGTTTTAAAGAAAGGTTATTTTGATTTAGTAGATTTTAATGAGAGTGGAGAATATCCATCTAAAATGGTTCCTAAACTCTTAGATAAAGTTATACCTCTAAATGAAGCAGTTGATATAGACTTTTTTGTGCCAGGTTGTCCCACTCCAGCTGATGCAATTTATGAAGTTATAAAAGGTATCTTAGAAAATCGAGAAGTTGATATAAGTAAATTGACAAGGTTTGGAAAATGAAAAAAATAATAATTGACCCTGTAACAAGGATAGAAGGGCATGCTAAGATAACTATAGATTTGAATGATCAAGGTAAAGTAGACGATGCGAGAATACATGTAACACAGTACCGTGGTTTTGAAAAAATATGTGAAGGTCGCCCATACTCTGAAATGCCAGCTCTAACTGCAAGGATATGTGGAATATGTCCAGTAAGTCATGCAATTTCCTCAGTAGATGCTTGTGACAACATCTTAGCAGTTCGCCCTCCTAAAGCTGCTAGGAGTATAAGAAGAGTTATAAACTTGGCTCAAATTATACAGTCTCATGCTTTGAACTTTTATCATCTAAGTAGTCCTGATTTCATTTATGGATTTGATGCAAAACCAGAGGATAGAAATATATTTAAGCTTATGCAAACTCATCCTGATATGGCAAAAGATGGTATAAAATTAAGAGCCTTTGGTCAGAAGATTATAGAGAGATTAGGTGGAAAAAGAATTCATCCTACAAAGATAATCCCAGGTGGAGTGAGTCAAAAGCTTGAGCCAGAAGTACGAGACCAGATTCTAAAAGAGATTCCAGAAGCTATGGACATAGCTAAAAGAGCACTAAAGTACTATACGGATAATTTACATAAGTTTAAAAGAGAGATAGATTCTTTTGGAAACTTTCCATCACTTTTTATGGGACTTGTTGATAAGAAAGGAAATCTAACTCATTATGATGGACAACTTCGTATAGTAGATGCTGAGGGAAATATACTAGAAGATGCAATTGAGCCTAGGTTTTATAAGGATTATATAGGTGAAGCTGTTGAAGATGATAGTTACTTAAAATCTCCGTATTATAAACCACTTGGTTACCCTAATGGTATGTATAGAGTAGGGCCATTGGCTAGACTAAATATTATAAATGCTTGTGGCACACCTGAAGCAGACGCAGAGTTTGAAAGGTTTAAAAACATCAATAACGGAAAACCAGTCTTGAACAGTTTTTACTATCACTATGCGAGACTTATTGAGATTATTTATGGGATTGAACGCATTGAAAAGATTTTAAAAAATCCTAAAACTTCAGAAGATACTGTCCGCTCTTATGCAGAGGTTAATAGAAACAGGGGAGTCGGGTGTTCAGAAGCTCCTAGAGGAACTCTGTTTCATGATTATGGCGTGAACGATGATGGGATTATTACTGATGTAAATCTTATCATAGCAACAGGGAATAATAATATGGCTATGAATGCGGGGGTAAAACAAGTAGCACAAGAATTTATTGATGGAAATAACATTACAGATGGTGCGCTCAATAGAGTTGAAGCAGTAATACGCTGTTTTGATCCGTGTCTTAGCTGTTCAACTCATTCACAAGGTTTGTATAGTTCAACTATAGAAATTCGTGACCATAACAAAGAGATAATAAAAATAATTTCAAGGGCCTAATTTGAGGGCTATAGTTGGTTTTGGAAATGAGCTTAGAGGAGAAGACGCTTTTGGAGTAGATGTAGTGAATCTCCTTCAAAAGCTTTCCCTCAAAGATACAAAGCTGATAACTCTTTTTCAGCTAACTCCTGAACTTTGTATGGATTTACTTGATGCAGATGAGGTAGTTTTTATAGATGCTGCATTTTGTGAGGACAATCAATATGCTTTAGCTTGTAGTATACAAAATCAAACCTCCTTAACTCTAAGTCACCATATATCAATAAATACAATAAAAGAGATGTTAAATATTTTATACAACCATTATCCTAAAATAGAAGTCTTTTCTATGCTTACATGTAGTTTTGATGAGATAAAAAATAGAGATTTATATGAGTGTAGGTTAAATGAAATAGTAAAATTTATTAGTACAAAGAATTCTATTTACAAGTAAATAAAGTTATATAATCAACATCTAATATAAAACAATATAAAATACTATCATTCTCTATCACAAACTATAAAAGGTTTTTTATGAAACATTTAATAGGTCAAAATTGGCACAGTATAGAGGCTAAAGAGATTATAGAACTATTTGAGAGTGATAGTAGCGATGGTTTATCGCCACTAAGCATAAACCACCGTGAAGAGTTCTTTGGTAAAAATATATTAAAAGAAACTAAACAAGACTCTAAGTTAAAAAAATTCTTTATGCAGTTTCATAGTGCTTTAATATATATACTTTTAGGTGCATCTGCAGTGACTGCTTTTTTGCAAGAGTGGATAGATAGCGGGGTGATTTTTGCCGTAGTAATTATTAACGTTATTATAGGGTATATACAAGAGGTAAAAGCACAAGAGGCAATCGAGTCACTAAAAAATATGATGAATGCCGAAGCTATAGTGATTAGAGATGGAATAAAGATAAATATATCTTCTATTGATTTAGTCCCAGGGGACATAGTCTTACTGGAATCTGGCTCAAAAGTACCTGCTGATATGAGACTTTTAGAGTGTAAAAATCTAAAAGTAGATGAGTCTATGCTCACAGGAGAATCACTCCCTTCACAAAAGAATACAGACATACATAAAGAAAATATTACACTTAATGACAGAGACAACATGACATACTCCGGAACATATGTAACTTATGGCAGAGCAAAAGGTATAGTTGTAGCAACGGCAGGGTATACAGAGCTTGGAAAAATTGCGCATCTCATAGAAAACACCACATCTATGGATACTCCCCTTACAAAGAAAATTTCAGCCTTTAGTAAAATTTTACTCTACGTGATATTAGCTCTTGCTGCATTTACATTTGTTGTTGGTATATTAAGAGATAATAGTGCGGTTGACATGTTTATGGCTTCAGTTGCTTTAGCCGTTGGAGCTATTCCAGAGGGGTTGCCTGCGGCTGTTACTATTACCCTTGCTATTGGGGTGAGTCGTATGGCTAGTAAAAATGCCATAATCAGAAAACTTCCGGCCGTTGAGACACTTGGAAGTGTTACAGTGATATGTTCAGATAAAACAGGAACCTTGACACAAAATAAGATGAGTGTTACACATATATATTGCTCAAACAATACATATGAAATAACCGGAAATGGGTATGAACCAAAAGGCGATTTTTTGCAAGATGGCAATAAATTAGAATTTTTCAGTGATGAATTAAAAGATCTTCTAAGAGCTGGCTATCTTTGTAATGAGTCTTATTTGGTAAACAAAGATGGACATTACAGTATAAACGGTGACCCTACTGAAGGTTCACTTATTGTTAGTGCTTTGAAAAGTGGTTATGAAGAACGGATACTAAACAAAACCTTTCCAAGAAGTGATTTGCTCCCATTTGAATCAGATAGACAGTTTATGGCTACCATCAACATGGATGTAGAGAATAATCAGAATATTTTATATTTAAAAGGTTCGGTTGAGAAAATCTTAAATATTTGTGAATTTGAATTTATAGATGAAAAACTTGGAGAATTAAATAAAGATAAGATTCTTGAAAAAGTAAAAGAGTTCGCAGGTCAAGGTTTAAGGGTACTTGCAATTTCTAAAAAATTAGTAGCAGGAGATAAAATAGACAGCAGGCTGCTTGATAATAAATTTATCTTCCTAGGTCTTGTGGCTATGATGGACCCACCACGGGCAGAAGCGATAGAAGCTGTTAAAGAGTCTATTGGAGCTGGAATAAAAATTATTATGATAACAGGCGATCATGCTCTTACCGCATTTTCTATAGCAAAAATGATGTCTATAGTTGACGAGGGTGCAAAGTTTGAGGAGTCAGTTATAACAGGAATAGAGCTTTCAAAAATGAGAGATAGTGAGTTGATTGAAAAAGTCTCACATGCAAGAGTATTTGCAAGGGTTGAGCCTGAACAAAAACTTCGTATAGTGGATGCCCTTCAAGCAAGGGGTGAGATAGTGGCAATGACAGGTGATGGAGTAAATGATGCTCCAGCACTAAAGCAGGCCGATATAGGGATAGCCATGGGACGAGGTGGCACAGAGGTGGCAAAAGAGGCAGCAGATATGATATTAAGCGATGACAACTTTAGCTCCATAACTCATGCCGTTAGAGAGGGAAGAAATGTATTTGATAATTTGATAAAGTTTATTACATGGACACTCCCTACAAATCTGGGAGAAGGACTTGTGATACTTTTCGCTATTATGCTTGGTTTAACACTCCCTATACTTCCGGTTCAAATTTTATGGATTAATATGTCAACTGCCATATTTTTGGGTCTAATGTTGGTTTTTGAGCCAAAAGAGAAAGGTATTATGAAACGAAAGCCAAGAAAACCAAACTCCTCTATTCTTAGTAAAAGTATGATTGTTCAGATGTTGGTTGTTGGAGTTTACATGTTGGTTACCGCTTATGGCATGTTTAATTATGCGATAGCAAATGGACATAGTGTTGAGTATGCCAGAACAGTCGCTGTAAATATTTTTGTTTTTGTAGAACTTTTTTATCTCTTTAACTGTAAAGAGTTAGAAAACTCAGTTTTTAAAACAGATATATTAAACAACAAGCTTTTGCTTTTAGGTGTAGGCTTAATGATTTTTGCTCAGTTAATATTTACACATGTAAGTTTTATGAACATTATGTTTAAGAGTGAAGCTTTGGATATACAAACATGGATAGGAATATTTGTAATTGCATCCGGTGTTCTTTTTGTAGTAGAATTTAAAAGATTTATTGAGAGTATAATAGTAAATAAAACAGTTTAAAGGTAAATATAAATGTATAACATATTGATAATTTCTCCACTACTTTTTGCTCTTATTGTTTTAATGGGTGGAGTTAAATTTAAAAATATTTTAATAATATTTTTTGTTGGCGTATTGAGTATATTAAGCCTGCTAAACATGTTTTTTGCAACTACGTTTGTGAGTAACTTATCTCACATGTATCATAAGATATTTATTTTGATTGATACTCTATTGCTTTTGTACTTTTTAGCGCAGGGGATTATTAAGAAAAATCATCTTGTGAGTGGATTTGCTATAGTACAAATTCTCTTATACTCTGTAGTTTTATCTTTGTCTCCTACTCTTTTGTCAAATGATATTTTAGTTGATAATATATCATCAGTTATGTACCTTGTCATAAATATAGTAGGTGGAATTATTATTATCTATGCTATAGAATATATAAAAAGCGAAGAGTTTAGCGAGTTTAAAAAAAATGCCTTTATTGCGATACTTTTTCTTTTTTTATCGGTGATGAATTTTATTGTCTCAACCAACAACATAGAGATATTTTTTATGCTGTTTGAGTTGACTACTCTGTGCTCTTTTATACTGATAGGGTATAGGGGTGATAAAACATCATCTGAAAATGCACTAAAAGCACTATGGATGAACCAGATAGGTGGAGTTGCTATTTTAATAGCTCTGATTTTTTCAATACATAACTACAACACTATCTACTTTGACATGTTAATAACAAACATTAATGAGCTATACCTCCTTCCGATTGTATTTTTAGCAATTGCCGGTTTTGTAAAGGGAGCGAGCATCCCGTTTGAGAAGTGGCTTTTAGGTGCTATGGTTGCACCAACTCCGGTTAGCGCAATTTTACATAGTGCTACAATGGTGAAAATTGCCCCTTATCTAATGCTTAAGCTTGCTCCTGCAATGAGCGGGTTTGTATCTGTGACTATTACTCTTATCGGTACCTTTGTGTTTTTTAGCGCCTCACTGCTTGCTCTGAGCAAAGATTACTTTAAAGAGATATTGGGTCTTTCTACTATAGCACTTCTTGCTCTGATGATGAGTTTAGCAGCTATAGCAACAGAGGAAGCTATTATGGCTTGTTTGATTTTGATTGTATTTCATGCCGTCTCTAAGGCACTACTCTTTTTGCAAGCGGGTATTTTGGAAAAAAGCTTCCATCTGAAATATGTTAATGATATAAACGGTTTAATCAATCACTCTCCCTTAGTTGTATTTTTTATCATTATTGGTTTTGCTTCATTGACACTTCCACCTTTTGGAGCATTTGCTGCAAAATTTATGGCAATAGAGTCCATAGCAAAAGAGATTGTTAATAATCCTCTGTACTCTCTTGCCCTGATATTTGTCGCACTTGGAAGTGTGTTTTTAACACTCTTGTATTTTAAAGTAGTGACAAAACTTTTTGCCAAAGATGTTGACCATAAAGAGAAGCTACATGTAAAGATTCCAAAGCTATACACATTTAGTTCATATATGCTTTTGGCTTTGCTGTTTATCGGTGTTTATGTAAGTTTTGATATAGAGTTGTTAAGTGCTTTAGAGATTATAGTTCCTTTGGTTTTAATTGCTGTAATACCAATGCTGTTTGCAATATTTGTATTTAAAAAAGCACATAGGGTAAAAGAGTATCATTGTGGCGAGAAAGACGAAGTGAAGTTAAACATGTATTACTTTGATATTCCTCAAAAGTATAAACAGCTTATTAATGTTATAGCCATATCTAGTATATTAATACTAATTGCAGGGGTGATATTATGATAGAGATAATACTGATTGTTATTGCACCCATAGTAGGCGGTTTGATTTATGGGTTTGAGAGAGTTGTAAGAGCTAGAATGCAGCGCAGACAAGGTCCTCCAATATTGCAACCATTTTATGACATGTATAAGCTGATTGGTAAGCAGGCTTTTATAGTTAACCCTAGCCACAGTATATTGGGGATAATGCACTTTGTAACTCTCTGGGTGGTTGTAGCTTTTATAATACTCGGAGAGAACTTGCTCTATGTGGTTTTTCTTCATTTGCTCTCAACTGTTTTTATAATCCTTGCAGGTTTTAGTGTAAACTCTATCTACTCTCACATAGGTTCCAACAGAGAGTTGTTAGCCACTATAGCGTATGAGCCAATCTTAATAGTTATGGCAGTAGGATTTTATATCATAAACGGCACTTTTGATATATCAGTTATAAGAGCAAACCCATCAGAGATAATTTCACTCTTTCTAATCTTTTTGGCATTTTTGCTGATTATCCCTATAAAGCTTAAAAAGTCTCCATTTGATGCAAGCGAGGCTCACCAAGAGATAGTTGGAGGTGTTGAGGTTGAGTTTAGCGGTGTTTTCTTTGAGTTTATATATATGGCTAAATGGCTTGAATATGTTTTTATCTACATGTTGCTTGTTTTGTTCGCAGGGGATAATCTAACCCTATCTATTGCTCTGTTTATTGGAATTTTTTTATTGGTAAATATAGTTGATAATGCTACAGCCAGAGTAAAGATGAAACATTTGATAAATATTGTTTTATCTATCGGACTTACTCTATCGTTAGTCAATCTTATAGGACTTAGTTATGTTTGATATAAAAAAGTACAGAAAAAAATCACCATGGATACTCCACTATAACGCAGGTAGTTGTAATGGGTGTGATATTGAGATACTGGCATGTCTGTCACCAAAATATGACTTGGAGAGATTTGGAGTAATAAACACCGGAAATCCTAAACAATCAGATATATTTTTGGTAACTGGTCCTGTAACATACAGAAGCAGAGAGAGACTTGTGGAGCTTTATACCCAGATGCCTGAGCCAAAGATTGTTGTTGCGGTTGGAAGTTGTAGTTGTACTGGCGGTGTCTTTAGAGATATGTATAATGTAGAAGATGGCATAGATAGATATATACCGGTTGATGTCTATATACCAGGATGTGCCTCGTCACCAGAACTTATAATTGACGGAATAGTTAAGGGATTGGAGATTTTAGAGACTAAAACAAAAGAGATGGAAAAACCTTTTAAATTATTTAAAGATAATAATTCAAAAGATGGTATTATTTCCAGAAGAGATAGTGCACTTAAAGTAGGGGAAGCTGATGAGAAAAATTGAAGTATCGCTTGAAAATATTAGAGAGAAAATAAAAGAGTTTTATAGTGAGAAAGAGTGGCATTTTATAACGCTAAACGGTGTTGCGTTAGAAGATGAAAAAATAGAAATTCAATGGATGTTTTCAAAATATGAGAGTTTGGATGAGATTGTTGTGTTTTTTACAGTAATTAATCGAGGGGATGTTGTCCCTTCTATTGCAGATATTATACCATCTGCGATAATTTCACAAAGAGAGGTAGTTGATATGTTTGGTGTTGAGGTTGATGGAAGTTTAAAAGGTTTATATTTAGATGCAGACTCTGTACAGATGCCACTGAGTGGTTGTGGGGCTAGAGCATAATATGGGAGCAGATATATTAAAAAGATCAATATATCCACTGTTTTTATTGGCAATTGCGTATTTACTATTTTCAAGTCATGATACGAAAACAATTATAGCAGGGATTGCCATATTCTTACTTGGTATGGTTTTTATGGAAGACGGCTTTAAGCTTTTTAGTGGAGGGATGCTTGAGAAAGTTTTAGAGAAAAGTACGAGTACTTTGCCAAAGGCTATAGTGACTGGCTTTTTTACTACAACAATGCTACAAAGTTCATCACTAATTTCGATTATTATAATCTCATTTTTGAGTGCTGAAATGATTAGTTTGACCGGTGCTGTCGGTATAATCTTTGGCTCAAATATAGGTAGTACAACAACAGCATGGATAGTCTCATCTTTGGGTGTAAAAATTGATATTGCATATTATGCAATGCCTATGATTATCTTTGGTGTTATTTTTAGATTTAATCAAAATAACGTATACAAAGGTTTTGGAAATATTTTAGTCGGACTAGGTTTTGTATTTTTAGGCATAGCATATATGAAAGATGGTTTTGATGCTTTAAAAAATGGGTTGGATATTGCACAATATGCAATGGATGGATATCTTGGCGTTTTGGTATATATTCTAATTGGAGCTGTCGCAACCGTTGTCATACAGTCAAGCGGTGCAACAATGGCTCTTATTATAACAGCGGTCGCCACAGGGCAGATTGAATATGTAAATGCGCTCTCTTTGGCGATTGGTGCGAATATAGGTACTACCGTAACAGCTGTTATAGGTTCCTTGTCTTCTAACGCAAATGGAAAAAGATTGGCAGTTGCCCATTTTATTTTTAATACTGTTACAGGTTTTATAGCCATTGTATTTTTGTATCAGCTGGCAGATTTGGTAGATTTTTTAAGTTCTAGTATTGGTATAGGTGATAAAGACTATGCGATGAAGTTAGCTCTCTTTCATACTGTATTTAATATTATAGGTGTTTTGACAGTTTCTCCATTTACTTATAAATTAGTTATTTTTTTAGAGGGTCTTTTTCAACAAAAAAATAAAAACATATCTAGAGCTAAATATTTAGATAGTGCAGTAATCGAAGTGCCAGAATCAGCACTGGCTGCATTAAACAAAGAAGTTCTCCATTTATATGATAATGCAACGGAAGTTTTAGCTCATGCGATATCTTTGCATAGACACTCATTTTTAGGCAAAGAAAATGTTTCAGAAGTTGTAAAACAATCAAGTTCTAAAATAGATATTGATGTAGATAAATTTTATGAAACAAAAATAAAAGAACTTTACGGAGATATCGTAAACTATGCCACATTGTCACAAGATAAAATGGATGAATTTCAAATCAGAATGGTTTATTATTATAAAGTAGCCTCAAAAGATATTGTTGAAGCAATCAAGGATGTGGAAGAGTTACAAAAAAATATCAATTTTTATCAAAAAAGTAAAAATGATGTAATCAAAAATGAATATAATATATTGAGAGAAAAGATTGCTAACACCTTAAATAAAATTCATGAAATTAGAAATAGTGATGATGATGACATGGAAATTTTACTTAAGATAAAACTTTTAAAAGAGGATGTAAAAGATCTTGACATCATAGCAAACGGGAGGATTGATACAATCATTAGAAATAATAGTATTACCTCTAAGATGGCAACGTCATTGATAAATGATTCTTCATTTGCCTATGATATATCAAAGAGATTGATTGAAGTCGCAGTAACACTGTTTATAAAAGATAAAGAGATAAAAACACTAGCAGGAGAGGTATAATGAAAATAGAAGAAATATTTACTAAAGCTGAGAAGTTATTTGGTATGGAAGATTCTGAAAAAAAGAAAAGCAGAAAGAAGGCAAGAAAGTTGCTCTCTGCTATAAAAGAGAAAATATTATCAATCAAAGAGAAGATTAAAGAATCTGATGAGAAAGAAAAGAAAAAAGGTATGAAAAAGAAGTTGTATATGCTTGGTAAAATGAGAGAAGATATTATTAAGGCATATAAAGATACTAAATGAGTAAAAAAACCATAAACATACCGTTGGGATCACAACACATCTCTCTTTTAGAGCCTGTAAGGTTTAAGTTTGAATGTGAAAATGAAAAAATCATAGGTGTTGATTCTGATGTTGGTTTTGTTCACCGTGGCATTGAAAAAGCCTGTACTACAAAGTTTAAGTTTGATTCTATTGGCTATGTGGTTGCAAGAGTTTGTGGACTTTGTGCAATTACACACTCACTCTCTTATAGTGTTGCAATTGAGAAACTTATAGGTGCAGAGGTAAGTACAAAAGCTAAATATTTAAGAATCTTGCTTTTAGAACTAGATAGAATTCACTCCCATATGCTTTGTCTCTCTCATACATGTGAGAACGCAGGATTTGAAGCTATGTTTATGCAGATTATGGGAGACAGAGAGCTTATTATGGAGATTCAGGAGCTTTTGACGGGCAATAGAGTTCAGTTTGATTATATAAGCATTGGCGGGGTCAATAGAGATTTAGATGTCAATATGGCTAAACAAATAATAGAAAAACTAAAAATTGTTAAGCAAAAAGTACTCTCTTATATTGATGAATTTACAAACAATTGGAGCCTATCTCTTAAATTTAGAGGAGTAGGGGTGTTAACTCTGGATGAGGCTTATAGATTTAATGCTATTGGACCACTTGCCCGTGCGTCAGGACTGAATATTGATGTTAGAAATGAGATAGATTATCTTCCGTTTAATGAAGTTGGCTTTAAGATGCAAACTCACTCTGATGGAGATATCAATGCAAGAAATATAATAAGGCTCAATGAGATACTAAATTCGATTGAGATGTGCAATAATGTTATTGAAGGTCTGCCCAATGGTGAAATTTTTACAAAAACAAAGGGAAAACCAAACGGAGAAGCAGTTGTAAGGTTTGAAGCTCCAAGAGGGGAGTTGATGTATTACATCAAGGGCAGTGGTAAGCCTATGCTTGAGAGAGTTCGAATAAAAACGCCCACTTTTGCCTGTATTCCTGCCTTTTCTCATATATTTGTTGGAGAGGATTATGCAGATGCACCGGCCATTTTGGCATCTTTTGACCCTTGTCTCTCATGCACGGCTAAATAGGAACATATAATGTTTACATCATCCATTAATGCACTTAAAAATCTTTTTAAAAAACCGCAAACTATAGACTACCCTCTCAGACCAATAAAAAAAGATGAAAAATATAGAGGACTTATTGAATACTGTGAGAAAGATTGTATCTACTGTCTTAAATGTGAAAAGATTTGCCCTCCGGGAGCAATTTTATTTGTACCAGTAGATAATCCACCACACAATGAGAAAAATAAAAAAAGTTTGAAATATTATTACAATCCACATCTTTGTATATATTGTACGGAGTGTGAGAGAGCTTGTCCTAAGCCAGATGAAGCTCTTTGGCAAAGCAATAAAAAGCCACCAATAGGTATTAAAAGTGACAGAGTTAATGATGAGTGGTTCGAGTTAGAAAAACTTAAAAAGGGTAATAGTGAAATATAGATATATAGGAAAAACAGGTCTCAGAGTAACTCCAATATGTTTAGGAACAATGAGTTTTGGTAGCTGGAGTGATGAAGCTGAGTCTTTTAAGATTATGGACAAAGCTTACGATAGAGGGATTAATTTTTTTGATACGGCCGAACTATATCCTGTACCGCCAAAGGCAGAATATGCCGGTGAGACAGAAATTATAATTGGAAAATGGCTTAAAGATAAACAGCGAGATAAATTAATCATAGCTTCAAAAGTGGCAGGAGCTGCAAATGGTTGGTTTGTTCCGCCAATCAGACATGGGATGACGGCAGTTGATAAGTTTCATATAAAAAGTGCTGTAGAGGGGAGTCTTAAACGACTTGGAACTGATTATATAGACTTATATCAGATGCATTGGCCAGATTCCGTAGTACCGATAGAGGAGTCGTTAAAAGCTTTTGATGAGTTGGTACAAGAGGGGAAGGTTAGATACTTAGGCACTTCAAATGATAGTGCTTATGGGCTTACTAAAGCAAATGAGACATCAAAAAGATTAGGCATTTCCAGATTCGAATCTATACAAAATAACTTTTCCCTCAACAATCCAAGGTTTTTAGATGAGTTGGCAAATGTGTGTAAGAAAGAGCAGATTTCACTTCTCCCGTACTCACCTATTGGCGGAGGAGTGTTGAGTGGAAAATACAATGGCAAGTTTTATCCCGATAATGCAAGGTATTCAGAGTATTTAAAAAGTGACAATCCTCGCATACAAGCTCAAGGCACAAGATTTGTAAATGAAAAATCACTTAGAACTACTGCAAAATACATGGAAATAGCAAAAAAATTGGAAATGTCACCTGTCACTCTCGCTGTAGCGTATTGTAAACATTTTGATTTTGTGGCTTCTACAATCATTGGTGCAAGAAACGCAGAGCAGCTTGACGAGTCGTTTGAAGCTCTACATGTAGAGTTGAGCGATGAGACTATGGCTGAGATAAAAGCTGTTCAAGAGGATATTATGTATCCGATGGGTTGAAAGAATCTATGGTAATGTTATTACATCACAGTCCTCTTTTACTTCTATGCACAGCTCTCTTGCAGTGTACCAGTCAGCAATCCCTTTATCGTTATACTGATACTCTCTTTGCTTAGGCGGTATTACACTGTTTCTAAGTTTAGCTCTAATAATACCTATAACTATATAGCTGAGTATAAGTACAAAAAATGCTATAAAATAATCAAATATATACCAAGCAAGCAAAGTTGTAACATATGTTGTAAATTGTAAAAACACCCGAAGCATAAACGATACTATCTTGCATTTTTTAGAGTTTATTTTTGGTGTTGGTTCTATCATCTCTATAAAGTTATTAGACATATATATTATCCTTATTTTAAGATGAAAATTATATCAAAACAGAACTTAAATATATTATGACTAAATAAAGCTTAGTCGATGGAACTAAGCTTTGTTGATAATACTTTGAGCCATTAACCTTTTTTAGATATAATTTTTCAAATTATTTTCAAGGATATTTAAAATGGCAAAACATCAATTTCAGACAGAAGCAAATCAAATTTTACACTTAATGATTCATTCATTATATTCAAATAAAGAGATTTTTATTCGTGAACTTGTTTCAAATGCTTCAGATGCACTTGATAAGCTAAATATGTTAGTTTTGACAGACGAAAAATATAAAGAAGTAACTTTCGCTCCTCGCATTGACATAATAGCAAACAAAGAAGCTAAAACATTAACAATTAAAGACACTGGTATTGGGATGAATGAAGAGGACTTAATGAGTCATCTTGGAACAATCGCAAAGTCGGGAACTAAAGCATTTTTAGAAAATCTTACAGGTGATCAAAAAGCGGATTCGAATCTAATTGGTCAGTTTGGTGTTGGTTTTTATGCTTGTTTTATGGTTGCAGACAAAGTTGAAGTTACAACAAAAAAAGCTGGTGAGACGCAAGCCTTTTTGTGGAGAAGTGCCGGAGATGGTGAGTTTGATATAGAAAACACAACCATGGATGGGCATGGAACTATGATAGTTATGCACCTTAAAGATGATGAGGGTGAATTTTTAGAGTCTCATAGAATTGAAACTATTATTAAAAAATATTCAAATCATATTCCATTTGCAATTTTCATGGACAAGGAAAAATTTGTTCCAGCAGTTAAAGATGATGATAATAAAGAGCTAGAGCCAAGCAGAACAGACATCGAGAATGTTCAAATCAACCGTGCTAATGCACTTTGGACTATCTCTAAATCTGAGATTAAAGATGAGGAGTATAAAGACTTCTATAGCTCAATTGCTCATTCATCAGAAGAACCACTTGCCTGGATGCACAACAAAGCTGAGGGTGCTATAGAGTACACGACACTTTTTTATATTCCAAGCAAAGCACCAATGGATATGTATAGAGTTGACTATCAAACTGGAATCAAACTCTATATTAATCGTGTATTTATCACAGATGATGAAAAAGAGTTGATGCCGACATATTTAAGATTTTTAAGAGGTGTAATTGACTCTAAAGATTTACCGCTTAATGTTTCTCGTGAGATTTTACAATCAAATGCAGTGATGGCAAAAATAAAAAATGCATCTGTAAAAAAAGTTCTCTCAGAGCTTACTAAAATGTCCAAAAATGATGCACAAAAGTATGATGCTTTTTATGCTGAATTCGGTAACGTTTTAAAAGAGGGTCTATACAATGATCATGCAAATCGTGAAAAGATTTTAGAGCTTATGAAGTTTAATACTATAAATTCTGAAGAAACTGTAATGATTGAGGATTTTGTTAAAAAAATAGATGAAACAAAAAAAGAGATTTACTATATCACTGGAAAAACTCCTTTGGCTATGTTGAAAAATTCTCCATCATTAGAAAGATTTAAGTCTCGCAATATTGATGTTTTAGTATTAAATGAAGAGGTTGATACTATTATTTTCCCAATGGTTACTGATTATAAAGATTATAAACTTGTTCCTGTCGCAGATGCAAAATTTGAAGAGAGTGAAGAGGAAAAAAAAGAAGAAGAAGAGATAGCAAAAACTTATGAAGGTCTAGCTAAGGAATTTAAAGATGCACTTGGTGATATGGTTAAATCTGTTGAGACTACTTCTGATTTGACAGACTCTCCGGTAGCAATAAAAGTAGACAAAGAAGATCCATCTTACATGATGGCTCAAATGATGAAGCAGATGGGGCAGGGTGGTGATATGCCGGCTCCAGCTCCAATATTGCTAATAAATCCAAAACATGAACTTTTAATTAAGCTAAAAGACTCTGCAGATCAAAACTTAATTAATGATGCTGCTCATGTTCTGCTAGATCAGGCAAAATTGTTTGATGGTCAAGAGCTGTCTGACACTGCTGATTTTATTTTAAGACTAAACAGAATTATTGCAAAAGCTATATAATTTTTTAATGAGTGCATTTGTAGCACTCATTTATACAATATAGTTTCATAAGCATTTTTAATGCTAAATATTATTAAGTTATGATATTTTATCCGTATGAACAGTGAATTTAAAAATAAAAGACTACTAGAAAATGCTGAACTTCGTTTGGCTATTAACATAGTTCTAGAAGAAGGTAACTCTTTTCTTGAACATAATCTTGGTAGCTTGGATATATCATCATACCAATATGATATAAATGAAGCTGTATCAGAATTATCGTTGGATGAGTATGTTATTTCGCATCTCGTTGAAGACTATATTATTCAAATACTAAAATCAAAAATCTCATTTTACAAATATATACAAGAGCTAAAACAAGCTGAATATGATAATTTAGATTTGGACTATACAAAAATAAGAGACTTGGCTCATAAAAACCTTGGTGTAGTAAGAAACCTTAGAATAAATGACGCACGTACTCTTTTGGAAGTTATAATGAAAGAAGAGGACCTAGATCATTTAAGGTTGTGTGTTAAAGCTTTAGAGATAACAGCATTAAAATTAAACCCATTATGCGCATATGAAACACTAAAACTAATTGAAGTGAAAAATACTTTATAAAACTATTCTTTTATAGATTGTGAAACTGCTTCTAAGAGACCTGTAGGTTTTTTAGTAAACGTTTTTTCACTAGTAGCTGGAAGAGCGAGAGCAAGCAGTATAAAAATAAATGAAAAAATTATACTGCTGAGTATTGTAAGTATAAGTTTTAATTTAAAGTTGTTCATCTTAAACTACCTAAGTATTCTTTGTTGTCATATAAACCCAAAATTCTTTGTGCGAATGACCTTTATTTAAAAAGAAGAGTTGTAAAATTGTCACTCTGTAAAGTGTAACAATCATTTTAGCAAATGGAATAAAAAGACTAAGACTGACCAATAGTGATTGTTCTTTATCTCCCTTGGACTGTATCATCTCCTTCATTCCTATGTTTTTACTAAGATAAACACCAAAAAATATTGAAAAAGCAAAGTTTAAAGTTAGTCCAAAAATTATATATGCTATAAAATCTTGTTCGTACATTCCAGCTATCATAAAAATAAAATCCTCGTAGTTAATAGAAAAAATATTTTACCCAAAACAAACTTTTTTATTCATAAGTTTTTATTTTATTTTTGGTGAAAAATGTTCCAAATGGTATTAGTGAAGCAATGAAAAATATAACGCTATCCATTAGTGGCCATCTTGATTCTTTGGCAGCGCTTAAAAGAAGTAAACAGAATATTATAAATAGTATACCATGAGTCATTCCAACTATTTTTACGGCAATAGGAAGCCCCAGTAGATATTTCATTGGCATTGCAATAAAAACTAAGATGATATATGAGTATCCCTCTATAGTATTAATTAATCCAAATTTTTTAACATTTTCATTTATCATGTATTTTAACCTTTTTATTTTGCGAATTATATAACCAAAAAGTAACAATTTAACAATTCGTTAACATATATCAAATTGACACAAAGGTTTTGTAAACATATTTATAATACAATACGCACAAATTATTAATATAAGGGTGTATTTATGGAAACCAACCTCGTAATAGAAGGCTTTAAATTTATGGGACTTGGAATGGGAACTGTCTTTTTATTTCTAATTATCATGATATTTGCTATGGGTCTGATGAGTAAAATGGTAGCGAAATTTTTTCCTGAAGTTAAAGTAAGTGAGAAAGTAGCAGCAGCGACTGCAGTAAATACTCAAAATAAAAACAAAAAAATTGTTGCCGCAATAACAGCAGCAATTAAACATCATAGAGGTTAAGGATTAATATGGCTAAAAAATTTATAGATGTAATGGATACAACCTTTAGGGATGGCTTTCAATCAGTCTTTGGCGGTCGTGTGCTTATGGAAGATTTTCTTCCAGCAGTAGCAGCGGCAAAAACGGCTGGGATAAACCACTTCGAATTCGGTGGCGGTGCTAGATTCCAATCTTTGTACTTTTACTTAAGAGAAGATGCTTTTACGATGATGGACAAGTTTCGTGAAATAGTTGGTCCTGATGCAAATCTCCAAACTCTTGCTCGTGGTGTAAATACAGTAATGTTAGATACTGGTTCTAAAGAACTGATAGACCTACATGCAAAGTTATTTAAAAAACATGGAACAACAACTATACGTAATTTTGACGCACTTAACGATGTTGAAAACCTTAAATATTCAGGTGAAAGAATTACTCATCATGGGTTAAAGCATGAAATAGTGGTTACTATGATGGACTTGCCTCCAGGGTGTCATGGTGCACATACTACTGAATTTTACGAAAAAACTCTTCGTGAAATATTAGATAGTGGTATTCCATACACTAGTATCTGTTTTAAAGATGCATCTGGAACTTCAAATCCGCAAAAAGTTTTTGATACTATCAAGATGGCTAGAGGATTAGTTCCTGAAGGTACTCATCTTCGTCTTCATACTCATGAGACAGCTGGTGTAAGTGTTTCTGCTTATATGGCCGCTTTAGAGGCTGGAGTTGATGGAATTGATATGGCAGCTGCGCCTGTTAGTGGTGGGACAAGTCAGCCTGATATATTAACCATGCTTCACGCTACAAAAGGTATGAATTATGACCTTGGTGGCTTAGAGATCGATAAAATTCTTACTTATGAGAAAGAACTTCAGCATTGTTTATCAGATTATTTTATGCCTCCAGAGGCTACTATGGTTTCTCCGATGATACCATTTTCTCCAATGCCAGGTGGTGCACTTACTGCAAATACTCAAATGATGCGTGATAACGGTATTTTGGATAAATTTCCTGAAGTTATCGCTGCTATGACAGAAGTTGTAGAAAAGGGAGGTTACGGAACATCTGTAACACCTGTTTCTCAGTTTTACTTTCAACAAGCACTAAATAACGTAATGCAGGGTCCTTGGAATGCAATAGCTCCAGGTTATGGAAGAATGGTTCTTGGATATTTTGGTAAAACTCCAGTTGCTCCAGATCCAGAAATTGTAAGAATTGCTTCAGAAAAATTAGGTCTTGAGCCAACAACAGAGAAAGCATTAGATTTGGCAAATGCAGATGAAACTAAATCATTAGCTAACTGGATAAACAAGCTAAAAGAAGAAAATCTTGAGATAACTGAAGAGAATATATTTATCGCAGCAGCTTGTCAAGAGAAAGGTATCGCATTCTTAAAAGGTGAAGGCGAGCTTAATGTTCGTAAAATATCAAACATGAAAAAAGAAAAAGGAAGTACAGATATGGGTAACGGTAATTATACAGTAGTAGTTGATGGTCAAAAGTTTAGTGTTCAGGTTGCAGAGGGTGATGCAGATATTCAAGTAACAGCAGTTAATGGAGAGAGTGCAAAAGTATCTACTCCAAAAATAGCATTAGGTTCAAGTGATGGTACAGATGTAAAAGCACCACTTCCAGGTAATGTTTGGAAAATAGTTGCTAATCCGGGAGATAAAATCGCAAAAGATGGTGTTATTATGATATTGGAATCTATGAAGATGGAAATAGATGTTATATCTCCTTGTGATGGAATTGTTCAGACTATAAATGTTAATACTAATGATAAGGTAGTTGAAGGTCAACTATTAGCAGTAGTAGCAGGATAGTTTTATGAAGTTTTTTATATTGAAACTATTGACGCTATTTATGTTTATGGGTCTTAGTAGCGCATTTGCTAGCGCAAATGTATCTGCTGAAGGGGCTTCTTCAACTCATAAAGAAGAGACTTATCAATCAAGATCATTTTCAGAGATGACTAGTGGTTTTTTGATGTCTACTGGTATTGTAGCCTTAGTAAGTCCTGACCCAGATGAACTAAATTCACATGGTGAAAAAATGAGTGATTTTCATAAATCATGGGGTCGTGTTATAATGATTTTAATCGCTTTTTTATTATTTTATTTAGCAATTAAAAAAGGCTTTGAGCCACTTTTGCTTCTTCCAATCGCATTTGGTGGGCTCTTAGCAAATATTCCAGTTGCAGATATGGCTGGTCCGGAAGGGTTCTTAGGTATTATATACCACATGGGGCTCTCTAATCAACTTTTCCCAATTATTATTTTTATGGGTGTTGGTGCAATGACTGATTTTGGTCCACTTTTGTCAAACCCTAAAACAGCACTTCTTGGAGGAGCTGCACAATTTGGTATATTTGGAACACTAGTTGGTGCTGTTGCACTTTCTCAATATACTACTATATTTGATTTTACTCTAAAACAAGCATCGGCAATCTCTATTATTGGTGGAGCTGATGGACCGACATCTATTTTTATTGCAACTAATCTAGCACCAGAGCTACTTGGGGCAATTGCAGTTGCATCTTATTCATATATGGCTATGGTTCCTATTATTCAGCCTCCAATTATGAAAGCATTAACAAATGATGCCGAGAGAAGAATAAAAATGACTACACTTCGTCACGTATCACGTTTAGAGAAATTAGTTTTCCCTATTGTTGTACTTGTTTTGGCTATTTTAGTACTTCCTGAGTCTACTCCGTTAATCGGTGCGTTTATGTTTGGTAACTTCTTAAAAGAGTCTAGTGTTGTTGACCGTTTATCTGACACAATGCAAAATGCTTTAATTAATATTGTTACTATCTTCTTAGGTTTAGCAGTTGGTTCCAAGCTTGCTTCAGATCAGTTCTTAGTACCAGAAACATTGGCAATTTTGGCTTTGGGAATCGTGGCATTCTCTGTTGGTACTGCTTCAGGCGTTATTATGGCTAAGATTATGAATCTATTTCCAGGACATAAAATAAACCCTCTTATAGGCTCAGCCGGTGTGTCTGCTGTTCCTATGGCTGCTCGTGTATCAAATAAAGTTGGTATGGAATATGACCGCTCAAATATGCTTCTAATGCATGCAATGGGTCCAAATGTTGCAGGTGTTATCGGTTCAGCTGTTGCAGCTGGTGTTCTTATCTCACTCTTTAAGTAAGTAATTTACTT
Source organism: Candidatus Sulfurimonas baltica (assembly GCF_015265455.1). NCBI lineage: Bacteria > Pseudomonadati > Campylobacterota > Epsilonproteobacteria > Campylobacterales > Sulfurimonadaceae > Sulfurimonas > Candidatus Sulfurimonas baltica. The sequence continues at coordinate 886,289 of NZ_CP054492.1, forward strand.
AAAGTCTAGCTTTAAATAATTTTACATGTAGAGATTATCTACATGTAAAGAAATCTATCTTTTATATGTTCCCATTAGCAATCATAGCTTCTATAATCACTGGTATAACATTATGACTCTTTGTTTTGTCAATAAAACCATCAGCACCTAATACTTCTGCTTCTCTTTTATTGTTTAGTCCTGTCATAGAGCTATTTACTATTATAGGAATATGTCTTGTTATTTTATTGCTTTTAAGAAGTTTAACAACAGTAAAACCAGACATCTCAGGCATCTCTATATCTGTTATAATCGCTGGAATTTTTGAGACATCTTCGCCTAATAAGTCTATGTAATCTATAAGCAGTTTTCCATTGTTAAATAATTTAATATCTATATTGGCATTACTGAAGATTTGAGATAGATGTTTTTGAGCAGTTTTGGAATCTTCTGCAATTAATACAGTACCGTTCATTAGTTTAGCCGGTACATCTAAATCTAGCAGATTAGCAGGTGATTCTAAAACATTAACCATGGCTTGAGGCACAACATCGGCTAAAAGTTTTTCATAGTCTAGTACAAGACATAAGCTTCCGTCTTCTAATCTAGTATCATTTATAACTACATTGTCTTCACCAACTCTATAGCTGTCTGGTGCATGCATCTCATTCCAGTTTTTCTTAATAACTCTAAATGCAGACATAATCCTAAGTCCAATTACTATCCCGTTAAAGTCACAAATAAGAATATTTGATTTTTTTATTTCTTCTTTTGTAAGGTTTACATTTAGCCATGATGGTAGATTTAATATTGGTATTTGAAGTCCGCGTAAAACTATAGTTCCCTCTAGTAAATGGTGGGCTGATGGAATCTGAGTCATAAAATGATTTTTAGATTCAACTACTTCTCGTGTTTTAAAAACATTAATTGCGTAAAATGCCGAACCTTCACTGTTGCTCACCCTAAATACTAAAAGTTGAACCTCATTGTTCTTTGCTAAATTTGTAACAGCATCAACTTTATCTAATACAGACATAATAACCCTTTTAATTATAGTGCTTAAATAATACCCTAAATTAAATGAAATATGCTTGAATGTTAATAATGAAATGGTAAAATGACTGTAGTAAATTGATATAAATTTATAAAAGGCATTGTAAGTGAAAATTATAATAATTATGTTGTTCGTATTTGATATTTTGTTTGCTAAAGTATATTATGCAAAGGTTGAACCATTTGAGATAAGAAACATATCGTCTAATGTTTTAGGATTGGTTTTGTATGCTGATGAATCTCAGATAGGCTCTAATTTGTCATCAAAGCCGTACATTGTTATTGATGATGAGTTAGATGTTAAAGAGTTGAATTATCTTGAAGATAAACTTGGGTCTTTAAGAGAGATTGTAAAAGTCAATGAAGATATACTAAAGAATCTTATTGAGTCCTCAGATAAGAAGAGAGAGAATTATAAGAAAGTTGTAGCTTTGAAGTTCAAAGCCTCCGTTGAAAAAGATAGAGAGTTTTATGACTTAATTGCAAGTGAGAATCTTAATTTGAATACTCAAAAAGAGATAAATAATTTAAAAATTCAGATTGTGGATGTGAAACTAAGAAAAGCTCAGCTCCAAAGAAGCATAAAAGATAAAAATTTAAGTGCAGATGGCTTTGTCCTATACGAGATGCTTGTAAAGCCAGGACAGGTTGTTGGTATTTCAACTCCTCTTGCAAAAGTTGCAGATACCTCAAGGGCTGTGCTTACAGTATATCTTGATGAGCCGGATATCTTAAATGCAAAGGAAAAAGTACTTTATATAGATGGTGAAAAAACTTCATACAAAATATCTAGACTTTTAAATATTGCAGACAGTAAAAATATATCAAAATATATGGCTCAAATTGTAATAAAACCTCCAGAACTATTCTCTAAGCTTGTTAAGGTTGAATTAAAAAGTGAATAGTGTTACAGCATGTCCCCTAGACTGCTATGATGCATGTGAAGTTGTGTATGAACATGGCAAATTGAGTGGACTTAAAGAGGGGCATACACATGGTTTCTTATGTTCGCATCTCAATCACTATAATAAATATAAAACTATTGTGACGCCTAGATACAAAGGCGAAGCTATAAGCATGAATGAAGCGCTGTCTAAATTAAAAGAGATGGTAGCTTCTTTTAAAAAAGATGAGATATTGCACTATAGAGGTCATGGAAATTTTGCTTTGATGCAAGAGGTTACAGACCATTTTTTTGCTTCTTACGGAGCAACTTTAACTGAGGGGAGTCTCTGTGACGGAGCTGGCGAAGCTGGTATAATTGAGGGTCGTGGCAGTAACAAAAATATGTCATTATCTGAGATAGCTAAATCAGATGTAGTTATATTCTGGGGTAGAAACCCACATGTAACGTCTTCTCATCTTTTGCCACTAATAAAAAATAAAACTATTATAGTCATTGACCCGATTAAAACTAAAATAGCAAAAGTTGCCGACATACATGTGCAGATAAAACCGCACAGTGATTTATATTTAGCAATGCTTTTAAGCCGTTTTTTATATATCGAAGGTGGTTGCGATAACAAATTTTTAGAAGAGTTTGCTAGTGAATATGAAGACTATTATGAGCTAACTCAAACTATAAGAATAAAAGCTACGTTAGAAAAAATTGATGTAACTCTTGGACAAATAGGCAAGATTTTAGAATTGGTAAAGAAAAAAAAAGTTGCTATAGTTTGTGGAGTTGGTATTCAAAAATATAGCGATGGTGCAGATGTGATGAGAGCTATTGATGCGTTTGCAGTTATGCTTGGGCTATTTGGCAGAGAAGGGTGTGGTGTATCTTACCTTGGGAATTCAAGAGATGGTATAAGCTCACCATTTAACTCTAAAAGTAAAAAGGTATCAAAAGTAAATACTGAGTTTAGTAACTTTAAAACTGTTTTTATCCAAGGATCAAACCCTCTATCTCAAATGCCTGACTCTCTTAGAGTAAAAGAGTCCATAGGGAAAGTGGAAAATGTCATATATTTTGGGCTTTATGAAAATGAGACAAGTGAAGTTGCAGATTTGGTTATACCAGCAAAGTACTTTTTACACAAGAATGATATTAGAACATCATACTCACACAATGTAATCTTATCAATGCCTAAAGTTTCAGAGAGTGAAATTGGAATAAGCGAATATGATTTAAGTGCTTATCTTTGTCATGAGTTTGACATTGAGATACAATCAGAAGATTTTTATCTAAATCATTTTAAAAGTTTTGCTGCTAGAAAACTAGATGGCTCTCTACATGTAGAAAATAGAGAAGAAATACCCTATAAAAATGGCTTTAACACTGATAATGGAGAGTTTGCATTTTTAGAAGAGTATGAAGCTAAAAATACGGATTACGATAAGTTTTATCTTATAACTCCAAAAAGCCCAATGAGTCTAAATTCACAGTTTAAGCGTGAAGATAGTGTCTTTATTCACAGCTCATTAGACTTCAGTGAAGATGAAACAGTTTTAGTAACTTCTTCTTATGGAAGTTTAAAATTAAAAGTTAAATATAATGATGATCTTCGTAGCGATTGTGTGCTAATTTATAGTGGAACTAAAGGCGTAAACAATTTAACAAGCTCAAAACACTCTCTTGATGGTAAGTGTGCAATATATCAAGAAAATATGTTACAAATTACTAGAAGTTAGAACAAATTTAATATGGAAAATAATAAATGGGCATAAAAAGTACAGTGTTAGACGGTTTTGTAAAAACTATTCAATCTGATAAAAAAAGTATATATTACATACTCTATTATGGCTTATTAGACAGTATTCTAGCTCTTTCTATTCCATTGGCATCTTCATTTATTATTAATGCTCTTATCGCTCATGCTTCTATATCTGTTGCTGTTTTAGGGTTTGTTATTATGTTTATTTTTTTTATGATGGCTTTCATGAGACTTATGCAAGAGTATATAGTTGAGAAGTTTGAGCAAAGGGTATTTATTGAAAATGGCTTTGATGTTGCTAAAAAGGCTTATGCTTTAAAAGAGAAAATTGTTTGTAATAGCGACCCTGTTGACAAGTTTATGAACTATTTTTTTGATATAACAACAATTCAGAAGATTTTCCCTGTTTTTGTGCTTAACGGTGCAGGGCTGATTATGCAAATATTTGTAAGTTTAATATTGCTATTTATATTTAATAATTCTCTATTTTTTGGTGCAGTCTCAATTTTCACATTTTATTTTATTATGATTATTGTTTTAGGAAACAATGGTGTAAGCTATGCTATAGAGCGCTCAAATATGAAACATACCGCTATATACTTTTTACAAAAAATACCAACTACAACAGGTTCTAAAGAGAAAACAATGAAAAATATTGATGAAATTATGGAGGGTTATGCTGATGCTAGAAGTAACCATTTTGGGGTTGTTATTAAGCAGTTGGCACTCACTTACATAGTTCAGGGTCTTATGTTAAGTGGTTTCTTTGTTCTTGGCGGTTATTTAGTTGTTAGAGGGGAGTTGCCAATTGGTGATTTCATTGCAGCAGAGATTCTTGTCGTTTCATTGATTTATGCTATGAACAGCTTTATAAAACAATTAGATAATATATATGATGGAATAGAAGGATATTACAAATTTGGAAAGCTATCTGCCTCTTTGGACACTCAAGAGGTGAAAAAGTAATGGAACTAAAGGCATTAGAAAAAACAAATTTATCTCCTATTGTAGTTAATGCAAAGAGGATTACAACCCTTCTTGTCATTATGTTTGTAGCAATGATGTTTCTTCCGTGGCAACAGACGACAAAAGGAGTAGGAAAGATTATAGCTTATGAACCGACACATCGGGAGCACAATGTAATAGCGCCAATATCTGGTTTTATTAAAAAATATTATATAGAAGAAAACAGATTTGTTAAAAAAGGAGAACTCCTTTTTGAAATGGTAGATTTAGATAAAGAGTATTTAGTAAAGTTAGAGTCAGTGATTGGTGACATAAAAGCACAACATGAAAATATACAAAGTACTCTAAATATTTCATTAGCACGCAAAAAAAATATTGAAGCAAATTTAAGAATCAGTCTCGAGATTTATGATAAAGAAATTATTCAAATACAAGAGACGTTAAAAAGATTTAATGGTAAAAAAGTTTCACTCCAAAACAGCTATGAAGTTTCTGATGCAAACTATAAAAGGATAAACCTTCTGTATTTGGATGGTATAGAGTCAAAAAGAAGTTATGAAGTTGCCAAAAATGAGTACATTAAAGAAGGGGTAGAGGTTGAGAATATTATTATTGATATAGAGATTAAAAGCAAAAGTCTAGAAATAATAAAAAAAGAGAAAGAGCGTTATATAAAAGAACAGGAAAATGAGATTAATCTTTTACAAAACAGCATACTCTCGGATAAAAACAGATTAATAACTTTTGAAAAAGAGATTAAAAAAACATCTATTGACCTCTCAAGGAATGTCACATCAAAGGTATTCGCATCAAAAGATGGATACCCTTTGAGAATTTTGAAAAATGACACTAATCTATATGTAAAAAAAGGGGAGCCTGTTATTTATTTTGCTCCAGAGGCTAAGAGAAGGGTTCTCCTTTTGAAAATCAGACGAATTGATATGCCTTTAATCAAAGAGGGCTTGCAAGCAAGAGTCCAGTTTCATGGATGGCCATCTATGCAGGTTTCAGGTTGGCCTAAAATCAAGTATGGAACTTTTAGTGGAATTATTGATAAGATTGATTCCATAGCTTATGAAGATGGTGTTTTTTATGCATATATTGTAGAGGACCCAAAGGAGCCTTGGCCAACCTCAGAAATATTAAAAGTTGGAACAGAAGCTAGAGCTTGGGTCAGACTTTCAACTGTCTCTATTGGGTATGAAATCTGGAGAACACATCATGCACAGCCTCCTGTTATGGTTATAGAGAATTACAGATAATGATTCGTAAAATTATTATATTAACATCAATAGTTGTTTATTCTGTTTTATCACAGGAGTTGTTTACTGAAGATGAAATTAAGAAATACATGACACATGAGAATCCATATGTGTATACCTCTTTAGGAAAAAAATATATTTATGAGCAAAAACTAAACTATGCTATGGGTGAATATGATACTAATGTATTAGCAAAGTACGAAGACAAAGAGTATCCTGTTAGTTATGGTAAATACTACACTATAGGTCTAGAAAAACCGTTGGAAAATGGTGTAGATATGAGTGTTTCTTATAGATACGCTGATGGAACTCAAGAGTATAATAATATAAAAACATCCCAAGATGGAGAGCTTATTTTAGGTATCAAAGTGCCTGTTATTAGCCTTTTTAGTCAAATTGATAAGCGTAGATTAAATGTTGGTTTGGCGTCTAATGATGTAGTGAAAACAGATTTTCAATACAAAGAGAGCATGCGAAGTCTTTACTATAATATTACTCAAAACTATTATAAGCTTTTATATTTAAGGAGTCTTTGTGAAATATACAAGAGACTACTCTTAAAAGTTGAAAAAAGATATGCTTTTTTGGAGCAGGGTGTTGAAAAAGGCAATGTATCTGAAATGAAATTAATTGAGCTAAAGCAGCAGGTTATAAACGCAGAGCAGATGGTTATATCTGCGGATACAAATTATAATAATCAATTCATGAATTTTATAAAATTTATAAACTTATCAAAAAAGAATTTTGATGAAAAATATATACTTCCAGAGTTGCCAAAAATTGAAGCTACAAACATTGAGTTTGATAATGCTATGAATATAGCTTTGCAAAATAGAGTAGATTTAAAGATATTTAATAATGAAATACAGAAGGTAAATCTAAAGCAAAAATATACGCAACTTTTAAAATATCCGGACTTACACGTAGGCTTATATGGCGTTTATGATATGAAAGATGACTCTGAGCATTATGACCAAACAGGTTTTAAAGTTACTCTAAACATGAGCTTTCCTATTGAACAAAGCAAATACAGTGCAAATAATTTGGAAAATAAATATAGCCTAACCCTTTTGGATGCTGACAAAAAGAGGCTCTTTCTTGAGCTAGAAACAAATCTGAAAAATATAATTTTCTCTTTGTATGCTTTAGAGAAAAATATAGAAAAATCACAAAATGAACTTGAATTAATAAAAAAATTGGAAAATATGGAGAAAAAAAAGTACGATTTGGGATCAAGTACTCTTTTTATGCTTAACCAAAGAGAGATACAAACAATTGAGACTGAAAAAAAACTGTTAAAAAACACGCTGGAGTATTTGCTGATTTACCAAGAGTATATAAATGAGACAAACCTATACTCTGCGGGGAGCTAATAAATGAAAATTTTAGATATAATTATTATAAAAAATATTGGGTAGATGATGAATATAATAGAATTAGATAAAAAGTATGTTTTACCTACATACGCAAGAGCAGACGTAGAGTTTGTGAGTGGAAAAAATGCAAGATTGATTGATGCTAACGGCAAAAAATATATCGATTTTACTTCAGGCATTGGAGTTGTTAGTGTTGGTCATGCTAACGAGAGAGTGAATAGTGCAATCTCAAAGCAACTCTCAAATATTACTCACATGTCAAATCTTTACTATACAGCACCTCAAGCTCTTGCAGCAAAAAAGATAGTTGAAGCTAGCGGCTACGATATGATGTGTTTTTTTGGAAACAGCGGTGCTGAGGCAAACGAGGGTGCTATTAAAATTGCAAGAAAGTTCGGTGAGAGAGACGGGGAGATAAAAAGATATAAAATAATCACTCTTCAACACTCATTTCACGGTCGAACTATTACAACAGTAAAAGCAACAGGGCAAGAGTCTATGCATAACTATTTTGGCCCATTTCCTGATGGTTTTGTTTATGCTGACAATATTGCTCAGGTAGAGAGTTTGCTTGACAACCACACTTGTGCTGTAATGATAGAACTTGTTCAAGGCGAGGGTGGAGTGCAACCACAAAATAAAGAGGAAGTTCAAGCCTTGGAAAAACTTCTTAAATCTAAAAATATTTTACTTATTGTTGATGAAGTACAGACCGGGGCATATAGAACCGGTGAGTTCTTAGCTTCAAATGTTTATGAAATAACACCAGACATTATAACTTTGGCAAAAGGTGTTGGAGGTGGAGTACCAATAGGCGTTGTGATGACAGGGTTAAAAGAGATATTCGCACATGGAGACCATGGCTCTACTTTTGGCGGAAATTTTTTAAGTACAACTGCAGCATGTGAAGTTATTGATATTTTAAAAGAGCACAAAGAGTGTGGAGATTTAGAGATAACTTCTTTATACTTTAACCAAGCACTAGAAAAATTCTACTCAGCAAATAAAAATTTATTTACTTCAAAAGTCGGTATTGGGATGATGTGTGGACTTAGAGTTAAAGATGCAGATACCTTAGGTAGAATAATAAAAAGTGCAAGAGAAAATGGTGTCATGGTTTTAAAAGCCGGAAAAAATACTTTAAGATTTTTACCGCCACTAACAATTACAAATGAGGAAATTGATGAAGGTTTTAAATCTCTTAATCGCGCTATTACTTCTATGCAATAGCTCGCTTTTAGCGGACGAAAAGAAGCTAGAAGAGTATATATCTGACAATAAAAAAGAGCAGTTTGATTATGATTATCAAAAAAATGAGGCAGAGAGTTCTAAGCTTCGTGACTCTTGGATTGCTCCTTTAAATCTAAACTATAGTTACTCAAAAAGTAATCCTTATGATAATAAACAGACTCAGCAGAGTGCTGGGATTTCTATGGCTCAGCCAATTTTTCAAAGTGGTGGAATTTATTATGGGATTAAGTTTGCAGAGGCTTCTAGACTTTATTCGAACTACTCTATTGATGTTGCAAAAAGAAAATTAGCCAAAGATGCAGTATCACTTTTGATGCAAATTCAGCAGATTGATTTAAAAGAGAGTAAGCAAAAGATTGTAATTAAGAATTCTGAAATAAACCTTGCACAAAAACAAGAAAACTATCTAAATGGACAACTTGACTCCGGATTTTTAGATAATGCAATTATAGAGAGAAATATTGCTATACAGGCACTTTATGATATACAAACTAACAAAGAGAGAATTATCTCAAAGTTTAATGCTATTAGCGATATGAACTATATGGATGCATATATTCCACATTTAAAACTTTTAAGTTTAGAACAGTTTCTAGAGTACAACATAATTTTAAATATGTCAAACAGCGAGATTGAAAAAAACAGATACTCTAAAGATGTAATAGTTGCAAAATATCTTCCTAAGGTTAGTCTTACAGCTGGGTATACTTGGCAGGAGAGTCAAAACCAGCAGTTTACGCCGAACTCTCCATCTGTTTCAAATGAAACAGACTACTACAACTACGGGATTAAAGCTTATATGCCGTTGGATATTAACAGTTTTAAAGATATAGAATCTGCAAGAGTTGATTACTTGAAATCGAAAGTTACAATTGAAGATAGAAAAAGAGAGTTGAAAGCGATTTTTGAGCAAGTTATGCAAAATATAGAAAATTTTGAGAAGAAAAAACAACTTAGTTCAGAGAATATGGATATATACATTAGATTGCTTTCTCAAACAAATGAGCTTCATGTTGCCGGATATAAGACAGAATATGATGTTGAACTTTTACAAAACTCTGTTAATATTCAAGTCATTGATGTGAAAATATTTGAACTAGACAAACAGCTTGAACTTTTAACACTTTATGAGATGTATAAAAATGAAATTTAGCGAGTATATGGGCGAGTGGCTTTATGGAGAAGATGGTTATTATGCAACTTATAAAAACATAGGCAAAAGTGGAGATTTTTACACGGCGGTAAGTACAAGTAAATTTTTTGGCGGAACCATAGCAAAACACATAATCTCTTTGGTTGATGAGGGCTTTTTACAAGGGAATGGCACAGTTTGTGAAATAGGAGCTCATCACGGCTACTTTTTGGCTGATGTTATAGAGTTTATTTATACTCTCAGACCAAAACTATTAACTACTTTAAAGTTTGCAATCATAGAGCGTTTTGATGATTTGCAAGAGTTTCAAAAGGGTTACTTTGAAGAGTCATTCGGAGATGCTATCTCACTTACTCACTATAAATCTTTAAGTGAGCTAAAGTGTGAAAGTGCTTTTTTTATTGCAAACGAGATATTTGATGCCTTCCCTTGTGAACTTTACTATAAAGGTAAAACAGCTAGAATTGATGGGCACAATATAGAGTTTAATGAAGATAATGAGTGGGTAAAATCTAAGGCAGAAAAATATAATAAAGACAGAGGGGAGATAGCTGTCGGTTATGAAGAATTTGCAAAAGAGATGGCTTCTACATGTAGAAAATTTGAGTTTATGACATTTGACTACGGAGAGATGGCGGCACGTCCCGATTTTTCATTAAGAGTTTACACTAAGCATGAAGTTATTCCATTTTTTCTCACAGACAATGAAGATAAAAAAATAAAAAGAGATCAACTCTTTGCAAACTCTGATATAACATACGATGTTACATTTGAACATGTTAAAGATGCCTACGAAGAGGCTGGTGTAAAGTTTATAGAGATAAAAGCTCAAATGGTTGCCCTTGTAGACATGGGGATTTTAGAACTTTTGGAGATATTAGAAGCAAATGTTGAAGAGAAAATATATAGACAAGAGTTGGAAAAAGCAAAAATGCTTATAATGCCAAACTTTTTAGGTGAACGTTTTAAAATGGTAAAGTTTAGAAAAGACTAAACTTTACGAAACATATTTTATAAATTCTCTATTATCTTAATAAGCTCTTCAGGTCTATTAGAACTCGCAATAGCAGTCTCTTTTGATATAAGTCGTTTTTGTAAAAAAGCTACAAGTTGATCAGTCTGAGTAGTCATATTCGTCTCATTTTGATTTAGTTGCATTTGAGAGTATAATTGGTGAACTTTGTCTTCTCGTATTAGATTTTGTATAGCAGGATTTGTAATAAGAACTTCCTGTGTGGCTATTACACCACCTCCAGTTCTTGGCATAAGAGACTGTGAAACAACAGCAATTAGCGAAGATGAGAGTTGTGCTCTTATCTGGGCCTGTTCTGCTGCGTCAAATACATCAATAATACGGTTAATAGTTGCAGGTGCTGAATTTGTATGAAGTGTTCCAAATACAATGTGACCAGTTTCAGCCGCTGTTAAAGCTGCTCCAATAGTCTCTTTATCTCTCATCTCCCCAATTAATATTACATCAGGATCTTGTCTTAATGCATATTTCAGAGCAGTAGCAAATGATTTTGTGTTTTCGCCCACCTCTCTTTGAGAAAATAGTGATTTTATATTTTTATGAACAAACTCAACTGGGTCTTCAATTGTAATAATATGTTTGTTTGCTGTTATGTTTATTTCATGTAGCATTGAAGCGAGAGTAGTTGATTTACCGCTACCAGTTGGTCCTGTAACTAAAATAAGACCTTTCTCTTTTTTTACTAACTCTTTAAATATTGGGTTATTATTAAATTTTTCAAGAGGTGGTATCTCGATTGGAATCATACGAAAAGCACAGGCAATGCCCTCAATTGTACGGTAATAATTAACACGAAAACGACCAATGTCGTTAAGTTCAAATGAGAAGTCAAGTTCATTATTCTCTTCAAACTCTTTCTTTTGTTTATCTTCAATAAGAGAGTATGCCATTTCTTCTACTTGTTTTGCAGTTAAAATTGGAAGATTCAAAGGTTTTAATGCCTTATCTATTCTAATCTGAGGCTCACTTCCAGGTACGAGATGTAAATCCGAAGAATTAAAGTGTAGAACACTTTTAAGCAACTTTTTTATGTCTATGGTTTTTGTCTCTTCACTCATAACAATTCCTTTATATACTCAGTTTCATTATAGCTAACTAGAACTTTATTATCAAATTCTATTACAGGTCTTTTAATTAGAAGGTTCTCTTTACAGAGCAACTCTTTTTTTGCGTTATCATCTGGATTTAAAGCCTTTAGATTAAGCGTTCTGTATGTTGTGCTTCTTGAATTAAACAGTGTTTTCATATCTACATGTAAAAGCCAATAAGATACTTTTTCACATCCAACTTCGTCTGTTTTAAAATCTTGCAACTCATATTTTATATTATGTTCTTTAAAAAATGAGAGTGCTTTTTTTACACTGTCACAGTTTTTAATCCCATAAATTTTTATCATTATTACTCTATTATTTTAGGAACTATAAAGAAATGATCACCACTCAATGGTGCATTTTTAAGTATATCATCATTTATTTTACTGTTGCAATATGGAGAATCTTCTCTAAGTATTGTTGCCTCGTCATTCATGGCAAATTTAGCATCAACACCATCCGTGTTTAATTCGCTTAGATTATCAACAAAACTTACTATTTCAGAAAGCTGAGTGATGATTTCCTCTCTTTTATCGTCTGAAACTTTTAAAAAAGATAATTTTTCCAATTTAGTCAATAGTGCGTCATCTACTTGCATGTAAATCCTATATATATTAATTTACATGATTGTAACAAAAAAAATCTATCTATTTGATGAAACTTTAACAAACTATGCGATATTATTTTGAACTTTTTAAAATATATGAAATAAAGGAACTTTTTTGAGCTTAAAAGATAATATTGACATGGTAAAAGAGGAGCTGAATTCAGAAGAGAAATTTTTTGAAAAAGCTGTTATAACTGAAAGATTTGTTAAAAAATATAAAAATCTAATGATAATTACAGTAGCTTCAATTATTCTAGTTGTTGGTGCAAATATAGCATATAATGCAAATGAGCAAAGTAAGATAACTGCTGCAAACGTTGCATTAATTAAACTTCAAAACGATGCTGGGGATTTAGATGCGCTTAATGAATTAAAATCTTTAAGCCCTAATTTATATGATGTTTGGATTTTTTCAAAAGCAGTAGCAGACAAAGATATAGAAACAATTAAAAAACTCAAAAACTCAAAAGCTTTAATAATAGATGATTTAGTTAAATATGAATTAGCCAATGATGCCGTCTCTTTAAATGAGTATGCTTCAAAACAAGATGCTATTTTTAGAGATTTAGCACTGCTTCAAAGTGCTGTTTTACTTTTAAATGAAAATAAAATAGAAGAAGCTCATAATAAACTCTTAAAAATATCTCAAGAGTCACCACTAAGTAATTTAGCAAAATCTCTTATTCATTACGGGATAAAGTAATATTTTGAAACTTTTATCACTTATTTTAATAACAACAACAGCTATCTTCTTTAACGCTTGTAGCTCTAAAGAAGTATATGAACCTAAAAATGTTGTAGATAGTTGGGCCAAGGCTGGAAGCAGTGATGTAACTATAGAAAATATCGCATCTGATTCGGCTCTTGTTCAAGAGAGAAAAGTATTAGTTGAGGGTAAAGTATTAAATATAAAAATATCTGACAATTATAAATTGCTTGGCTACAGTGACGGCTGGGTTATAAGTTCAAATATTGACGGTAATTTAACGATGCAGTCTGTTGAGAACAGTGCAAAAGTTGAGAGCTTTGACCTTAAAAAAACTATTGCTACTGCAAGTGTTAAAGATGATGTGTTGGCAGTTTTATTTATAGATAATGAGATTGCTCTTTACTCAATATCTACAAAATCTATACTTTTAAAAGAGCAGGGTGATACAGCTGTAGTTGTAAATTCTAAAATTGTTAAGCCATATTTTAAAGATGATTTAATTCTATTTTCAACTCTTGATGGAAAAGTTGTAATTATAAACTCAACACTCAAAAAGAAACTAAGAACTATCATAGTGAGTAGTGAAAACTATTTTAATAATATCATCTATTTTAATTTAGTTGACAATAAAATCATAGCTGCTACCGGACATAAAATACTCTCTTTTTCAAACAAAGAGATTAGAGCAAAATATGATATCAGAAGTGTTGTAGATGATGGAAAAACTATTTTTTTAAATACAAAGCAGGGTGAAGTAGTTGCTTTAACTCCTGAACTTAAAGAAAATGCAAAAGTGAAGTTTCCTTTCGCCCATTTTCTTGGGATGATTGTTACCTCTGATAAGTTGTATGTTCTAGAAAAAGAGGGGTATCTTATCGAGATGAGTAAAGATCTATTGGAGTATAAAGTCTATGATGTAGATGTGGATGACGGATATATATTTATTGATGATAAGATATTTTATGTTGTTGATGAGTATATTTCTGTAGAGTAGCAATAGTCTTATGACGATATCTACAATGTCAAATGAGTTAGAGGCATTTGTGGAGTATATAAGCGTTACAAGGGCTCTCAGCAAAAGAAGTATAGAAGCTTACAGAGGTGATTTAAACACTCTTGAGGAGACTCTTGGAAGAGCTCTGATAACTCTAGACTCAAAAACTCTTTTTTCTGCACTTAGTATATATAAAAACAAGAGAACTCTAAATAGAAAACTATCTTCTGTAAATGCTTTTTTTGAGTTCTGCTACAAGAGTCAGTTTAAAGATGAAAAAACAAAACTTAAGCTCTCAAAAATTCCAAAACTGCTTCCAAAATTTCTTTCATACAAAGAGATACAAAATTCGCTTGATTCAATAGATAGAAGTTCATGGATAGGTCTTAGAGATTATGCACTTATAATCTATTTATACGCAACTGGTACAAGAATAAGCGAGTGTTTATCTTTAAAATCAGATGATATAGATGGTGAGTGGCTTCGTATTCGACATGCCAAGGGTGAAAAAGAGAGAATAGTTCCCATCGCAAAAGTAGCAGTTGATGCAGTTAAAAGATACTTGAGTGAGTTTAAATATGAAAATGAATTTATTTGGTGTAACTACAAGGGTGAAAGTCTAAGTAGAATCTCTGCATATAAAATAACACAAAAGTATCTAGGAGTATCTCCACATGTACTTCGTCACTCCTACGCTACAGCACTAATAACCGGAGGTGCTGATTTAAGAGTTGTGCAAGAACTTTTAGGCCACTCTTCCCTTTTAACTACGCAGATATATACACATATTCAAAAGCAAAATCTAAAAGATACTGTCGATGTTTGTCACCCGATGGCAAAGGAAAATATATGAACAAGGTTAATAATAGCTTATTTTCAATACCATTTTTAAAATCTCTTTTTTTTACCCAAAACAAGTGGCATCAACACGGGGTTTTAGCTCATACACTTCGTGTAACATATAATATTTTAAAGGCTGGAGAGTGGAAGTTTTTTATGGCAGGAATACTGCACGACATTGGGAAGCCATTTACGGCGTATAAAAAAGATAAAGAGGATGTTGAGTATAATGAGTACAGTTTTACAGACCATGAAGAGAGAAGTTATCAAATAATAAAGAATTGGCCTTTTATAAGTAAATATACAAAAGATATAGTGAGATACCACTATTTGATACGTGATATTAAAAAAAGTGAAAAAGAGGATTTGCCAAGATTTTATGAAAAAAAAGAGATATGGGAAACGCTTGACGAGACAATAAAAGCAGATTTAGATAGATTTATGCTTTATGATGATTTGGGAAAAGGGGATAAAAAAAGATGAAATGTTTGATTTTCCAAATAATTAGGAGTTTATAGAGATGATGAGAAAAATGATACCATATTCAGCAGTAATAGTGTTAGTTTTAATAATTGTTACACTTTTTTTATCGCTTGCCTCAACAAAAAAGATGGTAGTCATAATTGAAGGGAATACAAATCAAATACCAATTGAGATGAAGATAGGTGTTTTTCAAGATAGTGACTGCGGAATGGTTATCAATGATTTAAGAGATGCATCACAAGTGATATCTAAAAACGCAAAAAGTTGGTTTTTCCATGACCACGGCGGAATGATAAAATGGCTTGAAGATAAAGAGTTCAAATCTGATGCAAAGATTTGGGTTATGAGTAGAGATACTAAAAAATGGATAGATGCAAGAACTGCTTATTATTCACTTATAGATGATACACCTATGGGTTACGGATTTGGTGCTTATGAGTTTAAAAAAGATTTACATGTAGATTTTGATACAATGCGTTTAAGAATGCTAAGAGGGGAGACTCTTAAAAATCCGCGTATAAAAAAACAGCTATTAGGGAACTAAATACTTAATATGGAAACAGTAAATATTATATCTATTATTAGTATCGCTTTTTTAGGCTCTTTTGGTCACTGTATTGGTATGTGTGGCGGGATTGTTTTGGCTTATTCAGCAATAAAAATACAACCTCAGAGTTCAAAAATTTCCAAAACTAAAGCCCATCTTCTTTACTCTTTTGGAAGAGTTTTTACATATTCTATTCTTGGCGCAATATTTGGAGGACTTGGAGGGGTAGTTACTTTTAACAATACTGCAAATGGTACACTGCTTATCGTTGCGGGAATTGCAATGGTTTTGGCCGGACTCTCACTTATGGGAAAGATAAAATTCTTAACTCTTATTGAGCACTCTATATCTTCCTCCTCACTTTATAAAAATGCTTTTAAGCAGGTTTTGAACTCGAAATCAAATATTAGTTTTTTTATTCTTGGAATGTTGAATGGTCTTTTACCATGTGGATTTGTTTACTTTTTTGCGATTACTGCAGCAAGTACAGCAAGCCCAGTTTATGGTGCTTTTGTTATGGCTATTTTTGGATTAAGTACAATTCCGGCAATGTTTTCTATTGGCTTTTTAGCATCGTTATCTAATGCAACAAATTTTAGAAATATGATGATGAGTCTCTCATCTTTTGCTGTAATCCTTTATGGTGTTCACACTCTTTACAATGGATTTGATTATATCACTAGAGCAGATAAGACATTAGCAGAGTGCCATACTAAATAAATTTATATTTAAATGATATAATATATTCAAAAAAGGTAATTGTATTGAAAAGTTCTATTATAGACAGTATCAAAGCCCTTCCTCCACTCTCAACAACAATAGTGGAAATCAACAGAATATATGCAGATGGAGACTCTACAATAAAAGAGATGTCAAAGGCTATAGAACATGATCCTATGATAATCGCGAATCTTCTTAAGGCAGCAAACTCTCCACTGTATGGTTTCGCACAACAGATAAAAAATGCTTCTCAAGCTGTAAGCCTTTTTGGTATGGGAATGACTCGCTCTATTGCTATAGGAAATTCAGTTAGAAAACTTCTTAATGTGGACATGAAGCCATATGGAATAACATCAGAAAAATTTGCAGAAATTTCATTACTTCAAGCTACTTTAATACTCAACTGGTATAAAAAAGTAGATAAAAAGAAGGCTGAAACACTCTATTTGGCGGCATTTTTACAAGAGACAGGTAAAATTTTAATAGCAAGTGATGTAATTCAGAGTGACGAAGCAATCAGTTTTGCAAGTGAAGTTGAGACATCAAATAATTTAGCAATGGTTGAAAAATCTTACTCAGATGTTACATGTGGTGAAGTTACAGCATTAGTATTTGAACATTGGGGATTTGATAAAGATTTTGTAGAGATGATTAGATATTCAGATAATCCAATGGCTGCTCCAGATGACATAAGGGAGTACGCTACAGCTTTAAACATTGTAAAAACAATCATACCTATAAATAAACCATTAAATGAGATGGGGATAAACTTTGGACTTAAAAAAGCACTTGATGCAGGTTATAATCATGAGCTATTAGAAGATTCCGTTGATGACCTTATTGACACTCCTGAAAATGAATAAATGAGTAATAAATATAATAACAAGACGCACAAAGAAGGGTTGCTTCAAAGAATGGCAATTCAGGGTTTAAAAGAAAAGATAGACCCATTGGATGAAAATTATCCAGAGTATGAAAAAATAATTAAAAAAGAGATAACTGCTCTTGAAAAAATAAAGTTTGACGGATACATGTTGCTTTTAGCAGATGTTGTTTTGGTTTCAAGAGAGATATCTGGTTTTGTCTCTTGTTTTGGAAGTATTCAGAACTCTTTAACAGCCTTTGTTTTGAATATTGTTGATATCTACGAATTTGATAAAAAGAATTTTAAAAATTTTACACCATTTACTAAAAAGCCAATTGTAAATATTTTAATTTCAAGTTATGCAAATGCTGGTTGTGTTGGATATGTAAAGCATAAGTATTCAAATATAATTAAAAAATCTAAAAAAAGAACTATTATTTTTAACGATGACTTGATAATAAAGTTTGTTGATTTAGGAATTGAGATAAAAGTTAAACAAACACAAGAATAATAGGATATATATGAGCAAAACAGTTACAATAATAGACACATTCGGATTTTTTTTCCGTAGTTTCTATGCACTCCCCTCGCACCTTAAAAACAAAGACGGCTTCCCCACAGGACTTTTAACAGGCTTCACGAACTTTATATCAACGCTTCAAAAACAGCATGACAGCGACTATATTATATTCGCTATTGACACAAAGGGCAATACTTTTAGAAATGAGATTGACCCAAACTATAAAGCAAATCGCAAGGCTCCCCCTGAAGAGCTTACAATGCAACTCCCAATTGCAATAGAGTGGATAGACAAAATGGGGTATAAAACTCTTGGTAAGGTTGGTTACGAAGCTGATGATATAATAGCTACTGTTACACATTTTGCAAGAGAGAATAACTACAACGTAAGAGTCGTTTCACATGATAAAGATCTTTACCAACTCATAGATGATGGGAAGGTTGTGGTAGTAGATGCAATTAAAAGAAAGAGCATGGATGAAGATGCATGTTTTGCCAAATATGGCATAACTCCAAAGCAGTTTATAGATTACCAGTCTATATTGGGTGACTCTGCCGACAATGTACCTGGCGTAAAAGGGATAGGTAAAGTAGGGGCAGAGAAGCTTTTAGTAGAGTATGGATGCTTAGATAATATTTATGCAAATATTGATGAGATAAAACCAGCTGGTGTAAAGAGTAAGCTTATAGAGTCAAAAGAGGGCGCTTACATGTCAAAAGAGCTTGTAACTCTAAGACATGATGTGTTTGATGAGTTTGATTTTGAAGAGTATAAGATGGATATTGAACATCCGTTTTTAAATATTTATGATGAGCTTGTAAAGTATGAACAAAATGCCATTTTAAGAACTTTACATGCTAAAAATATGGTTAGCACTCAAACACATCAAGATGCTGTTAAAAAAGTAGAGATAGAGATACAAGAGACAAGAAAATTGGATTTTAAAGCGACTCTGATAACTGACATTAAAGAGTTAAACAGAGTGTTAAACACATTGGACAAAGAGACAATAGTGGCTTTTGACACTGAGACAACAGGACTTGAGTATGAAAAAGACAGCTTAGTCGGTTTTAGTTTTAGCTTTAATGACCTTGAAGCCTATTATGTCCCATTTGCCCACTTTTATTTAGGTGTACCAGAACAAATCAGTTTAGATGATGCTAAGGTAGCAATTAAAAAGATATTTAACTCTAAAGTAGTTGGACACAACCTTAAGTTTGATTTGCATTTTGTCACTAGGTTCTTAGAAGATGATAGTTTAGATATTTATGCAGATTCTATTATATTAGCTTGGCTTATTAATCCTGAGAGTGCTTTGTCTCTTGATAAATTGGCAGATAAACTTTTAAATCACACTATGGTAGCTTTTAAAGATACAGTTAAAAAAGGGGAGACATTCGCAGGTGTTGAAGTTGAAGATGCTTGTAAATATGCTGCGGAAGATGCCTTTATAACTTTAAAACTTTATAATCTTTTTTTAGAGAAGTTAGAACTTCAAGGGGCAGATTATTTAATACAAGAGGCTCTACATGTAGAGGTTCCTTTCATTAAAACTCTTTTGAAAATGGAAAAAGAGGGGATAAAAGTAAATAGTGTGTTTTTAGAGGAGTTTTTGGTTGATGTAAAAGAGAATTTGGGTGAATTAACAAAAAGTATATATTCATTAGCAGGTAGTGAGTTTAATATTAATTCAACGCAACAGTTAGGAGTTATACTTTTTGAACATTTAGGGCTCCCAGTTGGCAAGAAAACAAAAACTGGCTACTCAACAAACGAACAAGTTTTAAGCTCATTAGAAGATAAACACGAGATTATCCCTAAATTGCTAGAGTACAGAGAAGTCTATAAGCTTTATTCAACATATATTGAACCTCTTTTGAAGCTAAGCAAGGAAGACAAATTTAGCCGCATACACACCTCTTTTGTTCAAACAGGAACTGCTACAGGGAGACTTAGCTCTAAAAATCCTAACTTGCAAAACATTCCAACTAGAACAAAACTAGGATCTAAAATCAGAGAAGCTTTTGTATCTGGTGAGGGTAAAAAACTTATAGGTATTGACTACTCACAAATTGAGCTTAGACTTCTGGCACACTTCTCCCAAGACAGGGTTCTTGTCGATGCTTTTACTAATGATAAAGATATACATATGCAAACTGCTATTGCACTTTTTGGCGAAGAGGATGCAGCCTCTAAAAGAAATGTTGCCAAAACAGTAAACTTTGGACTTCTTTACGGGATGGGGCAAAAAAAATTATCAGATACTTTGGGTATTACAACTAAAGAGGCTAAAGAGATTATAGAAAAATACTTTGAGTCATTCCCGACAGTTAGAACATATTTTCGCTCTATCGTAGATAACTCTAAGGAGTTTGGATATGTGGAGACTTTACTAAAACGCCGTAGATATTTTGACTATGAAAATGCTACTCCTATGTTTAAAGCAGCATATGAGAGAGAGTCTGTAAACAGCCTCTTTCAGGGAAGTGCATCTGACCTAATTAAGTTGTCAATGAATAAAATTCATAAAGTAATAGAAGATGAAAATTTAAATGTCAAGATGCTTCTTCAAATTCACGATGAGTTGATATTTGAAGTAAACGAGAATGAAGCAGAAATTTTAGGTCAAAGATTTAAAGATATAATGGAAAATATAATGAAGCTTAACGTGCCTCTTAAGGCAAGTATGAACATTGGAAATAACTGGAGCGAGCTCAAGTAGCCTCATATGTTAAAACAATACAAAGAAGCAATAGAAAAAAGCAATATAATTTCTAAAACTGATATTAATGGAATTATCACTTTTGTAAATGATGAATTTTGTAAAATCAGTGGCTATTCAAGAGATGAACTTATTGGCAAAAACCATAATATAGTAAGACATCCTGATATAGATGCCTCAAAATTCAAATTTCTTTGGGAAACTGTCAAAGCCAAAGATATTTATAAAGATACTGTTAAAAATAGAGCAAAGGACGGTTCTACATTTTATGTGAATACAACTATAGTTCCCATTCTTGATGAAAATGACAATATTGATGAATTTATAGCAATTAGATATGACGTAACAAGAGAAGTTATTTTAAAAGAGGAACTTTTAAAAAAAGAGATAGAGTATGAAGAGTTAAATAAAACACTTGAAAAAAGAGTCCAAGAACAAACAAAAGAGCTTCAAGAGTTAAACAAAACGCTCGAACAGCGAGTCAAAGAAGAGATAACTAAAAATGAAGAGAAACAGCGTGTTATGTTTTGGCAGTCTAGACATGCAAGTCTTGGTCAGATGTTGGCAAATATAGCCCACCAGTGGAGACAGCCACTAACTGAGTTGAATTTAGCCATATTTAGTATAAAAAAAGCTGCGATTAATAACAACAGTGATGATTTGTCAAAGTTTTACAAAGAGAGTAAAAAAATAATAAAAAATATGTCAGAAACTATAGATGACTTCACTAATTTTTTTAAGCCAAAAAAAGAAAAATACTATTTTAATATAAGCGGTAGCATAAGGGAATCAATAACTCTTTTGGATAACTCGATTAAGGATGATTTGATAAATATTAAAACAGACTTGACAGATATAAAAGTTCTTGGGGTAGAAAATGAACTTACACAGGTAATTATAAACCTAATTAATAACTCCAAAGATGCTTTTATTAATAATGCTATTTTGATAAGAGAGATGAGTATTATTACCAAAAAAGATGATGGTTTTGCGATAATAGAAGTTAAAGATAATGCTGGTGGGATACATAAAGAGAATTTAGAAAAAATTTTTGAGCCGTATTTTACAACAAAGCATAAAAGTCAAGGGACAGGATTGGGGTTATTTATGTCAAAAATGATTTGTGAGCAAGGGTTAAATGGTTTTATGTATGTAAATAGTAAAAAAGGCACAACAAGTTTTATAATAAAAATACCATTGGATAAAAATGAAAAATAGAGTATTAAAGCAGCTGAAAGTTCTATTAGTAGAAGATGAAGAAAATATTGCGAGACTTTTAAAAGATGCCATCGGAGATAACTTTTTAAGTTTTCTTATTGCCAACGATGGAAAAGAAGGCTTAGAAATGTTTCTTAAATACTCTCCTGATATTGTCATAACAGATATTAATATGCCTCGACTTAACGGTCTTGATATGTCAAAAAAATTAAAAAGTATGAATCCAAGTATTCCAATAATTATTTTAAGTGCATTTAGTGAAAAAGAGAAGTTGTTTAGCGCTATAGATATTGGTGTGACAAAATATTTTTTAAAACCGTTTGACCCTGATGAGTTGCTTGATTATATTGATAGTATCTCTGAAAAAATAGCTTCTAAAGCAGTGACACTAAGTGAAGGTTTTGTCTTTAACAAAAGTACATGCAGTCTCTATAAAAATGACAGGTTCGTCTCGTTGTCAAAAAAAGAGAGTGCATTTTTTGCACTTCTGCTCGAAAACAAGAACAGTATTATTGATGATGAAAATATTAAAATTTCTCTTTGGCCCAAAGAAGAAGTGAGTGATGAGAGACTTAGAACGTTTATAAGAAGAGTCAGAGCAAAAACTTCAAAAAAGTTAATAAATAATGTAAAGGGAGTAGGGTATCAAATCTATTTTACCAGTGTAAATTCTATCTATAATTTTTAAATATACTCCTTTGTATTCTTATTGTTGCTACAATATCAACTCTTACATGTAAAGGAAAACTATGAAAAAATTACTATTATTAACAACTATCCTTCTCTCTTTTGCTTATTCTCATGAATGTAAATATACGCTTGAGATTAATTTGGATACAGAAAAAGGGCTGCTACAAGGTCGTTCAATAATTGAAAGTGATCACCCTTCTATGAAACTGCTCGATACAAAAGCAAATATTACAGGCGTTAAAAATGCAAAACTAACTGTAAATGAAAATACCCCTTACCTTATTAAAGAAGATGTTAATAGCCCCCTTGAGATGACGTTCTCACACAATTTTCAAGCAATAAATTCAGATGCAATTTTACTTGAATCTTGGTACCCTAAAATAGATGTTTTGTGTAAATATGAAACTATAATTTCTAATTCCAAAATCACAACTGTTGTTGAAGCAACAAAAGTAACTGATGATGGAACATCAAAACACTTTATATTTGAAAACCCAATAGAGTCACTGCATTTAGTCGCATCTAAAAACTATGTAGTTAATTTTAAAACAACTAAAGATGCAATGGAACTCTCCACCTACTTATATCCTAATGATGCAAATTTATCAAATACATATATTCAAAGAAGCGAAAAATATTTTAATCTTTATAAAAATATTTTTGGATTTATACCTTTTACAAAATTTTCAGTTGTGGAAACTCCTTTTCCTGCCGGATACTCTATGCCTACATATACTCTTATTGGAAAACAGATTATTAATAAAGATTTTGTTTTAGATAACTCATTGGGGCATGAGATAGCACACCAATGGTTCGGTGGCTATGTATATTCACCGGACCAGGGGAACTGGGTAGAGGGGATGACTACTTTTTATTCTGATTATCTTTACGCAAAACAAAATTCAAAAGCGGCTGAGTATAGAAAAGACATATTGATAAAGTATAACTCATTTGTAAATCAAAACAATGAAACAGCCCTCATTGAGTTTACTCATAAAAATAAAGAGAGTAAAAATGCTATTGGATACGGTAAAGCCACTTTCTTTTTTTACATGTTGGAGAAAAAAATAGGTGAAGATGCATTTAATAGAGGGGTTAAAAAACTACTTCAAATGTACACTTACAAAACGGCATCATATAAGAATCTAAGAGAGATATTTGAAGAGGCTTCAGGTGAAAAACTTTTAGATTTTTTTATAACTTGGGTTTACAACAAGGGAGCATTGGATGTTAAAATTGATAATATTAATTTGATGTTTTTAAAAGACAAATATATCCTAGAATTTGATACAGTTGGTAGCATACAACTTGGAAACTTACCAATATCAGTCTGCTCAGATGATGAGTGTTTATATACTACAATCGATATTAGTAAAAAAAGTCAGCGTTTAGAGTTGGATATTGAACCAACAAAGATTGTTGTTGATGAATCATATGACATTTTTAGAAAGTTGGATGAGCGAGAAGTTCCTCCCGTTATTTCAAAAATTATTCAAGATAATACTCTTGTAGTGGTTGATAAAGACGATGAGAAAAAATTCTCTAAAATCATGTTCGCATATAAAAATTTTAAATATGCCGATGAAATAACATTTGATGAGATAAAAAACAACAATATTTTAATATTTGGAGCTAAAAACTCATTTTTGAAGAAGTTTGCACTTAATTTTAAAATGGAAGGTGAAGGAAAAATCGAAGTGTTTAAAAATCCTTTAAACAGTTTGAATGTTATTGCAGTGTTTGATGTAGAACAAATTTCCAATACTTTTTTATACAAATTGAAACATCTTGGAAAATACTCAACAGTAGTTATTAAAGATGGAGTAATTGTTGAAAAAACAACTAAGGAGTCCTTAAACGGGATTACATACAAAATTAATAGCGGCTCATTCGCACAAAAACCAAAGAGACAAAAGCTTGGTGATACTTTTAAAGAGATAGTTGATAACAAGGTTGTGTTTATTGGGGAGATGCATACTGAGTTCTCAAGTCATCTCAATCAACTAAAGATAATTAAGGCAATGTATAAAAATAATCCAAAACTCTCTATAGGTATGGAAATGTTTCAAAAGCCATTTCAAAAATATCTAGATGCATTTATATCAGGAACAATAAGTGAAAAAGAGATGCTTAAAAATACTGAGTATTTTCAGAGATGGAAATATGACTATGAACTATATAGACCAATTATGCTTTTTGCCAAAGAGAAGAATATACCAGTAATTGCACTTAATATAGATAGGGCTATTACAAAAGTAGTAGTAAGTGAGGGGTTGGATGCACTCAGTGATATTCAGCGTGTACAAGTGCCTAGTTCTATTGATTTTTCCAATGAAAAGTATAAGGAACAACTAAAATCAATATATTCAATGCATCAATCTAAAAGTTTTAAAAGTTTTGAGGAGTTTTACCATGCACAACTTTTGTGGGATGAGTCAATGGCTATGAATATTTCTGAATATATGAAAAAAAATCCAGATTATAATATGGCTGTATTAGCCGGAAATGGTCATGTTATGTATGGATATGGTATTCCAAGCAGGATGGAGAGACGAGGCATTGTAGATTATGCAATTACTCTAAATATGACAAACTCTGAAGCAGGAATTGCAGATTATATACTATCTTCATCACCTGTTGGCACGCAAAAAGCAAAAAAACTTGGTGTGTATC
This sequence comes from Candidatus Sulfurimonas baltica, assembly GCF_015265455.1. NCBI lineage: Bacteria > Pseudomonadati > Campylobacterota > Epsilonproteobacteria > Campylobacterales > Sulfurimonadaceae > Sulfurimonas > Candidatus Sulfurimonas baltica. The sequence goes on from NZ_CP054492.1 coordinate 911,698, forward strand.
TAGAGTCAAATGAAAAATTAAATGTAATTAATATTGTAGAGAACTCTTCTGCTGCTAAAGCTGGTATAAAAGTAGGTGATACAATTGTCTCTTTAAACGGTGTTTTGCTTAAAGATAAATATAGTCTTCAAGCAGAACTTGCATTTTTAGACGGCAGTGGAAATGTTGTTCTGCTTAGGGATTCAAAAGAAATTAATGTTAAAATTGAGTTTTCTAATTAAAATAATTGTTTTAATATAATATAATAAGTTTAATGATATTCAAGGGAGTTTTTATGAGACAGAATGAGTTGTACAAATGCAATAAGTGTGGAAATATCGTAGAGATACAAAAAGTGGGTGGCGGTGAGTTGCACTGCTGTGGACAAGCTATGGAGATGGTTACTAAAAGTTTAACTTCTGTTAATCTAATGAAAGCTTTTGCAGGTGAATCACAAGCTAGAAACAAATATGAATATTTTGCTAAAGTGGCGCAAAAAGAGGGTTTCAGAGATATTGCAGAACACTTTCAAAGAGCAGCTAATAATGAAAAACATCATGCAAAGATGGAACTTGCATTAAGCAATAGAATGACAAATAGTAGTGATAATAGTTTTGGAAATACAAAAGAGAATCTTCAGTCTGCAATAGATGGTGAATCTTATGAAAATTTAATAATGTATCCTGAATTTGCACAGATTGCAAAGGATGAGGGGTTCACTGAAGCGGCAAAGCTCTTTTCAGGTATAGGGCAAGTTGAAGTTGAACATGAAAAGATGTTTAAAATGCTTTTACAGAGACTTGAAATTGATGCTGAATTTATTAGTGAAAATAAAGAAGAAGCTTGGATTTGTGAAGTTTGCGGTCACATTCATTATGGTAAAAAAGCGTTAAAAAATTGTCCTGTATG